>JBGSPC010000074.1:0-12046 GCA_041738805.1 Terrimicrobiaceae bacterium
GGTTTTTAATTTTGATGTGGCCGCTTCCCAAGCCACCCGTCTCCCGGCGTTTGCCCTGCTCATTCATCGGTTCGTGGAAGACCGCCGAAAGGAAAAGTCCGCCTACTCCGCTGCCAATGTCACCGTCGGGGAACGGCTTCCTATCCCCGGGGACCAACCCCTCCACGCCCCCCGCGCCCCCGGGTTGTTCAGTCATACCGACAAAGACGGTAACCCTCTCTTTGACGGGGCCGCCCAATTCGGAGACCCACGTGAATCCGACCTCCGAAAAGCTGCAACAGGCCAATCCCCCACAACCACCTTCCAGTCCCACCGCACCACCAACGCCAAAGGCGGATTCCTGGATGTCCTGGGAGCCCTCCTCCTCGGCGCACTCCTGCTTTGGAATTGGTGGCTCACTGGATCCGCATCCCGCACGACCAACCTGGGAATTCTTAGTTCTTCACATTGATTCACACCCCCGTGCCAGCCATCCTCGCGATTTCTGAGGTGGATCGGGCGCTCCGCCGCCACTTGCTCCCATCGCGCTCGGAGATCGCAATCCACCTCTGTCAAACTCATCAACCTCCCCCAGTTTTGATCACATCCGACTTCCTCCCCACGCCCGGTTTCGTTTTGCCGTTTGACCATACCGCGCTTGCATCATGCAAAGCTAAGTGGGCTCAAATGCAGGTCAGCATCCTCACCTCTCAGCCCGATCCGGGGCCACATCCATTCGGATGGTGACCTCTGAGCCAGCCTTTGGATTTCGGAAAATCCAGACAGGTTCAAACGTTTTTCGAAACAACAATTGATGCTTATTCCCTGCGGCGTCACTGTATCGAAAACTTCCTACTCCTCTGCGTCGGAAGACGATGTCATCGAAAGATGACGGGGCAGGCAGCTGGCCTCTTTCCACCAAAATGCGGAACTGTTTCGTGGCTTCGGTGATATCCCTCTGACGATTGTCATTAAATCCCCATAGCGGCATCGATAAAATTGTGAGGATCCAAAATACAAATGATAAGAGCAGACACCTGAGAGCAAATTTTGCGAGCTGGGGCCTGGGGCCGATGGATTCAATGCACCAAAGCACAATTCCTATTCCAGAAACCAGGGCCATCCAACCAGGATTGCTCCAGAAACTCCCCCCCTTCCAGTAGGCGAAGCCTGCAAACAGAATCAAGGCAATGATTTGGCACCCCACGAGGAGGAACAACACAATGCACCAACCAAGATCCTGCTTGGATTTCTGGTCAGCAATCCCGCATGAATCAGCATGCATTCTGCAGAGTTATCACACAGTTCCACTTCAATGAAGGCTTTCAATCAGTGAAAATACAAGGGGAAGACGGTAATTAACGTTTCCCTTTCTCCCCGCCTGACCGATGAGACTGTTTAGGCTCGACCATCGGGAAAACGTTGCCTATGTGTCTGGGTCATGAGCGAATCTGTCAATGGTCCGGCAAGTCAGGAGGCCCGTATCCGGGAACTGGTGTCTGTGGTGTTGTCCCTCAAGACGCCGGAAGCGGCACAGATGATTGAGGGGTTGCCGAAGCCGGAGGGGCTCGCTCTTCTGCGATTGATCACTCCTTCCCAGGTGAAAGAAATCCTGGGGGCTTTGTCGGACGATTGCCGCCAGAGCCTGCTGGCCTCAGCGACGCCGGAAAATCGGCGACAGTGGGCGGAGCAGGACCACTATCCTGAGGGAAGTGTGGGTCGTTTAATGGAGGCGCCGATTGGCGTTTTTGAACCGGATGATACGGTGGGCCAAACGATTGAGGCCCTGCGTCCCTTGGTTAACCAAGCGTTTATCACGTATGGTTTTGTGACCGACCCTGACGAAAAACTGGTGGGTGTGATCACGATGCGGGATCTGCTTTTTTCGGACAAAGAGACCAAGTTAAAGGACATCATGTTGGGCCGTCCGTTTTCTCTAAAAGCGGATTCCGATCTCGTTGATGCGATGAAGATGGTGCTGAACCGTCATTTCCCGGTTTATCCTGTGTGCGATGACGCAGGGAGGCTGGTCGGGTTGCTTCGAGGCCAGGAAATGTTTGAGGCTCAGACCATCGAACTCAGTGCCCAGGCGGGAAGCATGGTTGGTGTCGAAAAAGAAGAGCGCACATCCACGTCGTGGGTTCAGAGTCTGAAGTTCCGTCATCCGTGGCTGCAACTCAATCTCCTCACGGCCTTTGTGGCGGCTTTTGTGGTGGGGATTTTTGAAAACACCATCGAGCAGATTGTTGTCCTCGCCGTTTTTCTCCCTGTTCTGGCAGGGCAATCGGGAAACACCGGATGCCAGGCCCTGGCGGTTACACTCCGGGGAATGACGCTTGGTGAAATCAAATCCGGCAAAGAAAAACTTCTTATCATCAAAGAGAGTTGTCTGGGCATGATCAATGGGGCACTTGTGGGCATCACGGCCGGGCTGGGCATGTATTTTTACGCCAGCTTCCAGAATAATCCCGATGCCGTGATGTTGGGGTTTGTGGTCTTCATGGCAATGATCGGAGCCTGTGTCATCAGCGGAGCTTGTGGCGCGATGATCCCCATGATTCTCAAGAAGCTGGGAGCCGATCCCGCGACAGCCTCCAGCATTTTTCTGACCACCTTCACAGATGTGGCCAGCATGGGAGCATTCCTTGGACTGGCTACGATTTTGATTCTGAAATAACGTCAGCAGTGACCTGTGCCGCCGGGGAGCGAGGCATCGGAGCAGAGGGAATGGTGGAGTGTCCGATCATGGGCGGACTCGAAGTGCGAGGGCGGTTATCTCGACCAATCGTGTTAGCCGGGATTCTCTTTGTAAGGCTTTTCGAATTCTTCCACAAGTGCACCATTGCTGGAATCAGCTGAGAATAAAGCATACCCGTCATGGGAAACAAAAGCCCGTGCAAAACCGTTGCGCGGAATCAGGTTAACATCCCAACCTAGCAGTAGGATAACCTGTAGAAAGCTACGAATATCGGCGCTCTCGTAGTCCAAAAAAAGATGCCCTGGTGCCTCATGGAGACGACGAAGATCGCCATAACTCTGGCGCAGTCGGTAATAAAGGTGCCTCTCCTCATGCCAAATTCCCCAATCAGTCACCCAGAGGAGAAGCTCTTCACGGGGTGCTAGCGCTAGCTCCAGATGTGCGCAAAAGGAAACAACCTGATCGAAAGGTTTAGGTATCCATATTTTGCAAAAATGATCATCCGCATCCGGACGTGTTGGCAACGCACTGTCGGCAAGCTTGAATTGGTGCGACGGGAACCAGTCAGAGCACTGTTCTTTCGTGAGGAAATGCATTTTTTTGCTTGAGCTAACGTCTAGCATATCCACGGCGGGGATGGAAGCCCGAATTCAAACAGGAGCATTACCCGCCGTTGGATGGAGCGGCTTGTTCGCTTCCATTTTCTCAGCGAGACCTTGGAGCCACTTCTCAGGGTGTTTGAATCTTCGGTATTCGGAAAAAGAGATCGATGTGATCCTCTCAAATCCACGACCTCGAAGGGCAATGCGTCGGAGTGCTTCCGCGTTGGAATCTCGGCCAATTGACAGGCACCACTCAATACCACCAACAAGTATGATGAACAGCTTGCCCACTTGTGCATCCTCATACATAGCGTCGATGTCCTGACGCGGATCGTGGTCAGGACTATCAGTGGGAGGAACGAATCTCCAAGCGAGAACCGAGTGCCCTTCACAAGTGCTGCCATGCCACGCGATCCCTCGCAATGCCCTTCGGACACCTGTCGGAATAGTCGTCGTCTGGAATGGGACACTCTCGGCGTAGTGACATCGGAGTGCAGTGATCGAAATGAACTGCGCGATTAAATCCATTCGAAGATGCCAGAACCAATCCCGAAAAAGGAATCGTGTGCCAGGTCGTCGAAGAGCCTTACGATCTCGTTCGACCACCGAAAGGGCGTAAGCTTCCGTCACCGAAGCGTGTTGCTCACATCTTTCGCACATTAGGTAGTGCTTGTTACCATCCTGCTGCTTCGTAACTACGCCCCTGCTAAGTAGATGGGTCAACACTGCTCCATTCCAAGCGTCCTTGTGCCACCGAAACGCCCACTTGGGGATCACGTGACTGAGCCGAAGGATGGTTCTCGATCCACATAGTATACATCTCGCAACATGGCCCCCTCGCTGCCGAATGTCATTGCCTTCGAACGGTCCGGATTCTGAGCCCCAGATCCGCTCAATAGGGTGTAGCTGTTTACGTCTGGGCATTCTGCAGTGAACGCTGCGCATCACTCACCGAAGCGGAAGGAACCTAAGCGATTGAAGGTTGAGTGCATGCGAATTGTTCGGATTCTTGGTTATTGTGTGGTGTTTTCAGCTGTAGAATATGAAATCAAGAATCCCTTGACCCAGCCATCTTTCTGCCGGACTACCAGGAATTTCTCTTTCTCCGCGGCCGATGGGAGGCCGGGAACTTCTCTAGAAATCTCAAGAGTGGAACCCATAGAAGGATGCTTAAAAGGTGCACTCGCTGTAGACGCGGCAAAATCGATATTTGACCAATCGACGTCCTTATCCAGCTGAGACTTGAACTGCCGCCCACCCTGATTCCGCATAACGAAACTGTCTTCATGGATTCGATAATCTGTTCCTTCAGGATCCTTTGCGCTGGTAACACGCCAGAATCCATCATGCAGCAGAACTGCATAAATCTTCGTCGTGGAACCATTATCGTGACCCTGGGAAATCGTAAACTCGTTCACTCCTTTCGGAGCAAAGAGAAGTGCGATCATTACAGCAATAGCTTGAAGTGCGGCGCTCATTTTTTCCAAACATCGAGTCCTCCTAATCCTGACCGGGGGCGCGGCTTCGACTTCGGGTTGAGGTTGTAGCGGTCATGACGGCTGGAACTGGAGGCGGGTCAGGCGTTTGGAGTGACGTCTTGTTCTGCATTTGTCCTCGTTTCAAAGGATGTAGCCGACTCTGGCATTCTCAGCATAGGCTCGTAAGGCCTGCGATGTGATTTTGGTAGCCATGAATGCATTCATCGCCTCTTCGACGCGCTCAGGGTAGAAGCAGCTAAGCTCGCCATAACCGTGAATCGCAGCCTCCTGACAGGCCAGATGAGGAAGTCTTAGGGTGTCGGCTAGAACGGAGAACACGCAGTCGGCAAGGCGGCTTTCATCATCCGTGCCTTCTAAACATCCCAAGGCATTGATGTCCCAGAACATTTAGCACACTGGATTCAGGGCGGATTGTGCCTCATGATCGAGATGGCTCAATGTCTCCGTGCAACGAGCCTGAAAGCAATTGCGGTAAAGATCGAAAATTGATCGTATCGCAGATAGCCTTGTCTCCATCGGCACCTTCGAATCTTTGAGGGAGGAGATATAGTCACTGCATGCCGTGGAAGCCAGAAAGTTGATCCCCTGGTTCACTTGAGCATCCGAAAAACGGGTCAGATCACTCCCTGAATGGGTGAAGGTCTGCTCAATGAGAACTGCACAATCCTCCTCCGAGGCTTCGAACGTCGGAGCCTCACTCGCCCAATGCCACTCGGGGTTCGTGACAGTGTGATCAAAAATGAAGCTGATCCACTCCTCGTAGCGGGCATGCATAGTTTTACAGAACGTCGAGCTCAGAAACGGCTGCCTGGGGTGGGGGGTGGAGTGCACAGCCTGTTACGCGACCGTGATCTCTTTGCAGAGATAAACGTCCTGAATGGTATTCAGCAATTTGATCCCTTCTTCCATGGGGCGTTGGAAGGCTTTGCGTCCGGAAATCAATCCGGTTCCTCCGGCCCGTTTGTTCACGACGGCCGTATATGCCGCATCGGCAAAATCATGGGATCCACTGGCACCGCCTGAATTAATGAGCCCGGCCCGGCCAAGGTAACAATTGGCAACCTGATAACGGCATAGGTCGATGGGGTGATCTGTTGTGAGTTTGGTATAAATTCTTTCGTCCAGCTTTCCATAGCTGGAATCCCCGGTGTTGAGCGCTTTGTAGCCACCGTTATTTTCGGGGAGCTTTTGCTTGATGATATCCGCCTGGATCGTGCAGCCCAAATGGTTGTCCTGGCCGGTAAGGTCTGCCGAGACATGGTAATCTTTGTCCTTCTTAAATGCCGGATTGCGCAGGTAACACCACAACACGGTTGCCATGCCGAGTTCGTGCGCATACGCAAAGGCCTCGGCAATCTCGGTGATCTCTCTGGCGGCATCATCGCTTCCAAAATAGATTGTGGCTCCCACGGCGGCAGCACCCATGTCATGCGCCACTTTGACTTTTCCAAACAGAATCTCTTTGAATTGGTTGGGATAGGTCAGCAATTCGTTATGATTGATTTTGACGAGAAACGGAATTTTGTGCGCGTATTTTCTGGCCACGGAGCCGAGGACCCCGAATGTGGAAGCCACCGAGTTGCACCCGCCTTCGATGGCCAGACGCACGATATTTTCCGGATCAAAATAAATGGGATTTTTTGCAAAGCTCGCCCCTGCGGAGTGCTCGACGCCTTGGTCCACCGGAAGGATGGAAACGTATCCCGTGCCGGCCAGGCGGCCTGTGTTGTAGATCCAATTCAGATTATTCAAGACCCGCTGGTTGCGATCTGACGCCGCAAAAATCCGATCCACAAAATCCGGTCCCGGCAAATGCAGCAAATCGCGCGGAATAGTTTTTGATTCGTGACGAAGGAGGGAGTCCGCTTTGTCACCGAGGAGCGTCGTGATGGAGTCGAGCATGAAAGTTTTATTATACAGGTGCCCTCATGATGTCGAGCCTTCAAGGTTTGGTGTCGAGCATTTGTGTGCGACGAAAAGCCCTAAGCGATAAGTGGGCGGGCAAGGGACTGCCCGGCCCTACCATCACAAGGGCGCTTCGCGGTCGCGTCAGCGAGTTCACCTGCGGGGCGGCCAACCCCGGAGAATAACGGCATCCCACGACATTTCTTTGGCGGGCGGGCTATTATAAGACTACAGGTTCCCGATGGCGCTGCCTGCCATTTACGCATCATGAATTCTACCGTTCCACAAAACGCTCAGCAGACCGAAAAAACGGGGATCGCGCTTCTGATTTTTAATTCGGGGGCAGGGAGCAGTGGGGGAATTGAAATGGATCAGCTTCTGGAAGTGCTTCGCCCGGTGGGGGGAGAAATCCGGAGCCATGAACTTCAGGAAGGGGAGGATGCCGGGGAGGTCGCCACCAAGGCCATCAAAGACGGGGCTCCTTGGATTGCTGTGGCCGGGGGCGATGGCACCGTGGAGGCGGTGGCCAAGGCGCTTATCGGCACAGGCGTTCCATTGGGGGTGATTGCCGTGGGAACTTATAACAATTTTGCACGCAGTCTCGGGATTTCCACCGAACCCCTCAAGGCGGCCGGTGTCATTCGCAAAGGGCGCGTCAAAGCCATTGATGTGGGTTTTGCCAATGGTCACCCGTTCCTGGAGTGTGTGGGAGCCGGGTTGGATGCGGCGCTTTTTCCGCTGGGAGAAGAGATCAAGGAGGGCAAGTTTCTTGGGTGGTTCACTTTGATGCGGCGGGCATGGACATACCCCAAACAGCACTTTGAGCTGATCTTTGACCGTCCGGTCGGGAAGGCCGTGACCCCGGGGCAGACAAAGACCCGTTATCTCCAAAAATTCCAAGGGGAAAGCCTTAGGATCTCGGCTCTGATGGTGACGGCCTCGAATGGGCCTTACTACGGAATGAATTTTGTGGTGGCCCCTCATGCCCGGATTGATGATGGATTGATCTCCGTGAGTGTGTTCAAGCGCTTCAGCAAGCTGGAATTGTGGTGGCACTTTTTCTCCATCAGTTTTGGACGACGGGTTTATTCTCCAAAGACGATCGCGTTTCGGGTGGGGAGTCTGGAGATTCGGGGGCCAAAGCGTCTCCACACGCATCGCGATGGCTCTCCGACCGAAGATTGGCCACTGAAGGTTGAGTGTCGCAAGGGAGCACTCATGGTATTTGTGGCGGAAGCCACGCCTTCACTGCCCTGAACATTCTGCTCAACCGGCTTGCTTTGGGTTTGTCGCTTGGTGGATAATGGGGCTTTGAAAACACATCCCACATTGGCATTGGTCGATTACGGCAGCGGAAACCTCCGCAGTGTTGCCAAGGCTCTTGAGGTGTGCGGGGCCATTGTGAAGTTGGCCGCTTCGAAAACCGACTTGGCCGATGCGGATGCTGTGGTCGTTCCAGGAGTCGGATCGTTTGGCGACTGTGCCCGCAATCTCTCAGCGAGCGGGCTCAAGGAACCCATTCAGGAATGGCTTCACAATGACCGGCCTTACCTTGGCATCTGCCTCGGCTATCAACTGCTTTTTCAGACCAGTGAAGAGTCGCCGGATGCAGAGGGGTTGGGGTTTTTTGAGGGACGTGTGGTCCGTTTTCCGCAAGGCCAACTGAAGGTCCCCCACATGGGTTGGAACACCCTCGAAAGGACAAAAGGCCCCTTGTATGAGGGTATGGATCCTTCCTCCGCCTTCTATTTTGTTCACTCATATTACCCCGCACCGGAGGACTCCGGTCTGGTCAGTGCCTGGTGTGATTATGGGGGGGGCTTCGCGGCATCCATCAGCCGTGGCCGGGTCCACGCCACCCAGTTTCACCCGGAAAAAAGTCAAAAAGCAGGTCTGGAATTGCTCCGGGGCTTCCTTCGTGCTTTGAATGACGCATGAACTTACTCCCCGCGATTGATTTGATGGATGGCAAGGTTGTCCGGCTCCGCCGGGGCGAGGCTTCGGAGAAGACGATCTATTCTGATGACCCTGTGGCCTGGGCCATCAAATGGGAAGAAGCCGGAGCGGATTGGCTGCATATTGTTGATCTCGATGCCGCGTTCTCCGGTCGGCCTGCCAACCTCGATCATGTGAAAGCCATTTGTGAAGCGGTGAATATTCCTTGTGAGCTCGGAGGAGGAATGCGGGATTTTGTCAATGTGAGTGCGGCGTTTTCTGCCGGGGTCAGCCGTGTGGTTCTGGGAACGGCAGCCTGTGAATCCTTGGAGTATGTCCGTGAGATGTGCTGTGAATTTGGTGGCGACCGGATTGCGGTGGGAATTGATGCCCGTGATGGCAAGGTCGCGATCAAGGGATGGAAAGAAACGACCCCCCGGCTCGCGACCGAGTTTGCCCTCGCGGCTCAGGACGCCGGAGCCCGAACAATTATCGCCACGGACATCGCGACGGATGGGATGCTCACCGGTCCGAATTACCCGGCTCTTTTGGAATTGGCTGAGTTGCTGGATTGCGACCTCATCGCCAGTGGGGGTGTTTCCAACACCGGGGACCTTGCACGTCTGTCGGCCTTGGGCTGTATCGACGGGGTCATCATCGGAAAAGCCCTCTACGACGGTTGCATCCCGATTCCCTTCGAAAAATATTAATGCAAAGGCCCCGGCATTCCTCCCCCCGCAACAGTTCTTTGGAACGTGAGTTGTGAGCCCCGCACTTCCACCGGGATCGTTTAACGCCCACTGGTTCAATTTTTTTAACGCGGTCTCGTTCCAGATCATGATGGGAGCGCCCATCATCCTCTTCACAAAATCTCTGGGTGCCTCTTCCACGGTCATTGGGATTGTGGCCTCGTTCACGCCTTTGATGACGATTTTTCAGCTGCCGGCTGCGCGCTTTTTGGATCGTTTTGGGTATCGGGAGTTTGTGTTGATGGGGTGGGGGATGCGCACAGTGTTGATCTTCGTGATTGCTGCTGTGCCCATGCTCTCCTTCCTGGACGCGCAGTCCAAGATGGCTGTGCTGCTTGCCACCCTGTTTATCTTTAATCTCCTTCGCGGAATTTCTTCTGCAGCCTGGATGCCTTGGATTGCGGAGCTGATTCCCGAGTCCCGCCGCGGGCGGTTTCTCTCAATGGACCAGCTCTTCATGTATGCCGGTTGCCTGATTTCGCTGGCGGTGTCGGCGGTGGTCATGGCGGGCCGGGTGGACCCCTGGGAATATTCGCTGGTCTTTTTTGTGAGCGCACTGGGCGGTGTGATGAGTCTTGTGTTTATCAAGCGAATTCCGGAGGTGTCGTCCCAGGAATCGGTAAAACGCAGTTCCACCCCGGTGCCATGGCGGGCCATGGTGTCCTATCCTCCTTTTCTGCGGATCATCATCTTTAACCTCCTCTACATGGCAGTCGTCGGCAGCCTTGGGGTTTTCACGGTGGAATATTTGAAAGAGACCATCGGTTTCGAGGTCTCAACTGTGCTTGTGCTCTCGGGATTTTCTTTTGTGGGCGCGCTGATGGCTCTGCCATTTTGTGGACGGTTCATTGATAGAACCGGAAGCAAGCCGCTGCTCATGGCGGCCACTTCTCTGTTTTTTGTCGTGATCCTTGGATGGTTCCTCCTCTCTTCAAGTGTGTTGCCGCCATCGTTTGTTCTGGTTGCGTGCCTGAACCTGATCACAGGAGCGGCCTCCGCGAGCTTCAATCTGGCCAATGTGCGGATTGTCATGGCCACGATGCCTGAGATGGGAAGAAACCATTTTTTTGCATTGTTCACCGTGATCACCAGCCTTGGATTGGGAGCCTCGCCGGTGGTGTGGGGCCTCACCCTGGATGCCATCGGAACGATCGACATCGAAGCAGGGATTTTCACATTCAAACGACACAGCGTCTACTTCCTCGCGCTTTTGGTTTTTAACATTCTCTCTTCACTGGCCATCCGCCTTCTGGTCGAGAATCCAGCCGGCCAATCCCAGCAACCCAACCTTGTTTATGCCCGCCTCAAGCGCGGATCCAAGTTTTGGCATCGGTGATATCCGTTAAGGACAAGGATCTTCAGCGGTCACAAGGTCACATGGGAATTCCATTTCTTGAGACCCTATGGACGCTTTTACAGAGCCCGTCGGTATTCTAGGATCGCATTGGCGATTTGTCGCGCAATCTTGTCACGATAACTGGCACGTCCGGCGAGTGCGGCATCCGAGGGATTGGTAAGGAAACCGCATTCAACCAGCACCGAGGGCTTCTGGTTTTTCCTCAGAACATAAAAGCCCCGCTGTTTCACACCCCGGTTTTCGCCGAAAGTGGTTTTCATGGCATTTCTTTGAATCAACCGTGCAAGCCGTAGACCGGAGGTGTTGGCAAACGTCTCGATCCCATTGGCGCCTCGCCGGGGGGCTGAATTGTAATGAATGCTCACAAAGATGGCATTCTTTTGCGCATTCGAGATCGCGACACGCCGATCCAAGGTCACAAAAACATCGTTGGAGCGTGTCATCACCACATTCAGCCCGGCCGCTTTCAGATACCCCTGCACTCGGCGGGAGGTGTCAAGCGCCACGCCTTTTTCCGGAATGATGTTTGTGGGGATCCCCCCGCGGTCATGGCCCCCATGACCCGCATCGATCACCACGGTCGTAAATGATGCCGCATGGGCACACGTCATAACGAGCAGGAGAATCACCGCACATGCGTAGCTTCGAATATTAAAGAGATCCATTGTGTGCTGACGCAAAGTAGAAGCCTTTCAGGTAGTGAGCAAAGAGAATTAGTCGATCGTCTTGAGCCATGCTCATCCGGGCGTCTCATCCCCATCGTTTGGTGGAGAGCCGGAAATTGGCTCCCCATTCCCAACCGTAATCCAAAATGGAATAAAGAGTAGGGGTGTGTATCGCCCCTGTTAACCAAGACGTATTAGGGTGCATTCCACCCGTCAGATCAATGTGAAAATCATCGCAGACATTGCCAACCGGCAACTTCCGAATAGCATTTGCGGAGAATTCCCTCTTGATCCTGCCTCGACTAAGAGCATGATCATCAGGTGTGAATGAAAAGGATTTGGAAAGATAACTGGGAACAAGCCAAGTCGCACTTCATAAGCTGGTGGAATCACACCGGGCTGGTGATGGTCCTTCAGGGAAAAATCAAAACCCTTGGAAAACCTCATGAGGAGACTCCCGATCCCGGCCCCTATACTTCTCTGGAGCAACGCTATCTGGATCCCGACTGGATCGCCAGATACTGGAGACATCGGATGTCGAGGGATAATTTCATCGCCGACCACCTGCCAATCACGAGAACCGACCTGGGGATCGGATCACTGGCTCTGTATCTTGGATCCGAGCCGGAATTGACGGAGAATTCCATCTGGTTTTCT
>JBGSPC010000247.1:0-6803 GCA_041738805.1 Terrimicrobiaceae bacterium
TCTTTTAACGGAGGCTCGGACTTTCATGGGACCAGGGTCGGTGATTTTAGGTGGTTATTTTCGGGATTTGGCGGACTGTTGTTGCGGGCTATGTGAGGTCGTTGGAAGACATCTCCGCCGTGACTTCGTCGCCGGGAAGGATGCGCATGAAGGGCATTTGCATCATTCCAGGAATGTGAGCGAGACCCCGGCGCCCCTGCGTGATTTCAACGCGGGACTGACCAATAGGCAAGAACTCGACGACTTTCCTAGTCATTTCAATAGCGTCTTTCGTGGAGATGTCAAGACTTCAGGTGCACCTTCTGTCACAAGGACGGTGTGCTCAAAATGTGCGGATGGAAGCCCGTCATTGGTGACAACCGTCCATTTGTCCTGGAGAACCCGGACCTTGGGTTTGCCAAGGTTGATCATGGGTTCGATGGCCAGGGTCATTCCTGGCTTCAATGTGGGGCCGGTGTTTCGTTTGCCAAAGTTGGGAATTTGCGGTTCCTCGTGCAGTTGTCGACCAACGCCATGACCCACAAATTCCCGGACGACGCTGTAGCCGTTGCGGATGGCCTCTTCTTCGACAAAAGCACAGAGATCTCCCAATTTGCGACCAGCGCGGGCGAGTTGAACAGCGCCATTAAGGATTTGTTCCGTGGCGGTGCAGAGTCTTTCCACTTCGGGGCTGACGATTCCAACGGGGACAGTCGTTGCATTGTCACCAATCCATCCGTCGCGAATAATGCCCACATCCATTTTGACGATATCTCCATATTGGATTCGACGGGGTCCACCAATGCCGTGGACCACTTCCTCGTTCAAACTGATACAAATATGGCCCGGAAATTTTTTGTAGCCGTGGAAAGCGCTTTTGACTCCGGCCTCTGCCATGAGTCGGGCGGCGGCATGATCAATCTCGCCGGTGGTGCGGCCGGGAGCGACAAGGGCAACAAGCTCTCTCAGAATGGTCGCAGCGGTTTCGCCCGCTTTGCGCATCTGCTCGATTTCGGGACCTCGTTTGATGGGGATCATGCGGCCTCCTTCATGTCTTCGTAGAGTTCGGAGAAAACGGCATCCCTGCCCTTGCTGGAATCCACGGCATGCAAGAGCCCAGCATTACGATAATGATCGGCCACCGGCAGGGTGTGCTGACGATACTGATCCAAGCGTTGTTCCAAAGACTCAACCGTGTCATCGGCCCGCCGGTGCAAAGCTCCCCCGCAGGAGGGGCAGGGGGTTTCGAGGGTGACATGATGAAAGGTCTCATTAAACACCGAACCACAATCCCTGCAGGTCAACCGGCTCAACATGCGCTTACGAATCTCCTCGTCCGACAGCTCTAAAAAATACACCGCATGCAGCGGAAGATTGCGTTGGCTAAGTCCCTCATCAAACGCGCGCGCTTGACCCACCGTGCGAGGAAAGCCATCCAGAATAAAACGGGTCTTGTCCCCCATCCAGGACCAGACAACTTTCAGCGCGAGTTCATCCGGGAAGAGGCTTCCTTTATCCGTCCAGCTTGCAGCCTCTTTGCCGAGATCCGTCCCGAGTCGCGATTCTTCACGGAGGATTGCTCCCGTGGAGCCGGAAGGGATACCAAATGTCGCGGAGAGGAGTGCGGCCTGGGTTCCTTTGCCAGTGGCGGGCGGCCCGAGCAAGACAATGCGGTTTTTCATCTGGCCTGCGCCGTTACCTTTGAGCGGCAAAGTAGATCGTCACACCGGCAATGATGAGCAATCCAAGGACCGCGTAGATCAACACAAGGGTGTCATCGCGCACGACCTGACCGGTGCTAAGCCGCGGACGGCTTTCGCGGGCACCGCGCATTTTGCCTTTTCTCAAGAACCCATCGTAGTGGCGTTGGAGCAAATGCGTCTCGACTTGCCGCATGGTGTCAAGCACCACGCCCACAATAATCAGCAGCCCGGTGCCGCCAAAAAACTGAGCCGTCATGTAAGGCACCTGAAGCGCTTGTGAAAGAAGTTGTGGAAGAACCGCGATCAACGTCAGGAAAATCGCTCCAGCAAACGTGAGGCGGGACATTGTGAAATCCAGGAAATCTGCAGTGGGTTTGCCGGGACGAATTCCGGGAATAAAACCACCGTATTTTTTGAGATCATCCGCGATTTGAACCGGCTGGAATTGTGTGGCGACCCAAAAGTAGCTGAAGAAGAAAATCATCGCCCCGAAGAGCACATAATGCAGCCATCCGGTCGCAAGGAGCTGGGAAATTTCCTGAGCCGTGCGGCTGGCCGGGAAGGCCATGTTGATAATGGTGGATGGGAAAAGCAGGATGGCCTGGGCAAAAATGATGGGCATGACGCCTGCATAGTTGACCTTAAGCGGCATGTATTGGGTTTGCCCGCCATAAACTTTGCGACCAACGACTCGTTTGGCGTATTGGATACTGACTTTGCGTTGGGCTTGAGTGACGGCAATAACCGCCGCAATCACAAAGACCAAAAACAAACAGAGCAGAACCAACACCATCGGGCTGACATTGGCTTGAGCTCCCAATTCGGAGGGCACAAAAGTGCGCCAGGCTTGGATCAAGCCGGCTGGCAGTTGCGCGAGAATACCAACGGTAATGATCAGCGAGATTCCATTCCCGATGCCGCGTTCAGTGATTTGGTCACCAAGCCAGACAAGGAACATTGTCCCGGCCGTCATCGTCACAATCGTGATAAACTGAAATGCAAATCCGGGCCTTTGAACAAGGTCCACCCCAAGCCGGTTGATGGTATCCATGATTCCCGGAAGGAAGGGATTAGCCTGGGGATTTTCAAAAGATTTCGCAAGGAGCCAGCCCTGGAATACGCAAAGGATAATGGTGCCATACCTTGTGTATTGCATGATTTTCCTGCGACCGCCGTCTTCACGGGAAAGTTTTCCCAACTTGGGGACTACAGCGGTGAGCAACTGCATCATAATCGATGCACTGATGAAAGGCATGATGCCTAGCGAGAAAATGGCGCAATGAGCGAGAGCACCTCCGCTGAAGAGATTGAACAACGCAGCGACCCCACCGCTGGTTTGGCTGTCAGCAACATTCGTGAACCACTCGGAAAGAACTTCCGCGTTCACACCCGGAGTGGTGATTGCCGAGCCGGCACGAATGATAACAATCATCGCCAACGTAAACAAAACCCTCTGCCGGAGCTCCGGAATTTTGAAGATGTTGGTAAAAGCTGAAATCATAACATAAACAGGCCAGGGAACTCAGTAGTTCTCACCGGCCCTGAAAACTATTTCTTGGCGGGTTCTTGGAATTTCGTGCTGAGCGTGACGCTACCGCCCGACTTCTCAACTTTTTCCTTGGCAGAAGCGGTGATCGCATCAGCTTCGATGTGGAAGGCTTTTGTCAGTTCACCGCGTCCAAGGATTTTGATGCCATCCAATTTGCCACGGACCAAACCGGCTCCGCGGAGCAACTTTTCGTTGATGGCAGCCCCTGTGTCGAAGCGCTTTTCCAAGTCATCGAGATTTACGATGCCATAGACGGTTTTGAAAGCCGCATTGCTGAAACCACGTTTCGGCAAACGACGATAGAGTGGCATCTGACCGCCCTCGAACCCGGGACGAATGCTTCCGCCGGAGCGGGCTTTTTGGCCCTTGTGTCCTTTGCCGGACGTTTTGCCCTGGCCGGAGCTTTCGCCAATACCCAGCCGTTTGCGGCGATGTTTGGCTCCAATGTTGGGTTTAAGATCGTGAAGGCGCATAATAAGTAAGTATTAAAAGATCAAGCCGCGACAGGCGCTGCGATGGCTTCTGTGGAAGCCGGGCGGAATGTTTTCCCGCGCAATTTGAAGATTTCTTCTTTGGGACGAAGGGAGGTGAGAGCTTCCAAAGTGGCTTTGACCACATTCGATGGGTTGCTGGAGCCCAGGGACTTCGCAAGCACGTCACGAATTCCGGCTGCTTCGATGACAGCGCGAACGCCGCCTCCTGCAATCACACCGGTTCCGGGTGATGCCGGGCGCAGAAGCACGCGGCCTCCACCGAATTCTCCAATCACTTCATGAGGAATGGTATTTCCTTGCACAGCCACGCTCACCATGTGTTTGCGGGCGGCGTCTGTGGCTTTGCGAATGGCTTCGCTCACTTCATTGGCCTTGCCAAAACCGATCCCCACACTGCCGTGGCGGTCTCCCGCGACGATCAGGGCACTAAAGCTGAACCGGCGACCACCTTTCACCACTTTGGCGCATCGATTGATAAAAACGACTTTTTCTGTCGTTTCTTTGCCATCGGATTTGTTGTCACCCGAGGATTGGGACTGGTCTTTGTTTTTGCGTTGAAATGCCATAAAAATTAAAATTCGAAACCTGCCTCACGAGCGGCGTCAGCGAGAGCTTTTACTTTGCCATGGTATCTGTAGCCACCACGGTCAAACACGACCTTCTTAACGTCTTTTGAGGTGCCGCGTTCGGCGATGAGCTTACCAACACGGATGGCGGTTGGCACGTTGGCACGGGTTGTTTTGTCCGAGCGGATGTCGGCCTCCGTGGTGTGGACCGAAACAATGGTTTTACCGTCCTCGTCGTTGATAACCTGGGCCTGGATGTGGCGTTCGGAAAAATGCACAGCCAGACGCGGACGCTCTGCGGTGCCGGTGAGAGTTTTGCGAAGTCGCTTGTGCCGGATGTGGCGTTTGTTTGTATTGGCCATGATTTACTGGACGGTTTTGCCTTCTTTGCGGCGGACTTGTTCTCCGGCGTAGCGGATTCCTTTGCCTTTATAAGGCTCAGGCGGGTAATAGCCGCGGATGTCTGCGGCGACTTGACCGACCACATGTTTGTCGATTCCTTCGACGGAAATCTTGGTGTTGTCGGTGACGGTGATTTTAATTTCGTTGGGGATTTTGAAAAGGATCGGGTGGGATTTGCCAAGGCTGAGGTTCAATTTGTCGCCTTGGACGGCGGCTTTGAAGCCCACGCCTTGGATTTCCAGGTCGCGGCGAAAGCCTTCATTCACACCGACAACCATGTTGGCGATGAGAGCACGTGAGAGACCATGAAGAGCTTTGACCTGGCGGGATTCCCCGGTGCGGGCGAATTCGACGGTCTCACCTTCGATTTTGGCGCTGACGACGGAGGGCAGCGTCCACGAGAGCTTGCCTTTGGGTCCTTCGACGACGACGTTACCGCCCTCGCCAATGTTCACTTTGACTTTGGCGGGGACTTGGATGGGTTGTTTTCCGATTCGGGACATGATTACCAGATGTATGCGAGGAGTTCTCCTCCGATGTTTTTTTTGCGGGCTTCCCCACCACTGAGGACTCCCTGCGACGTGGAAAGAACGGCAATTCCGAGTCCACCAAGGACGCGGGGAATTTCCCCTGCCCCGACATAACGCCGGAGGCCGGGTCGGCTCACTCTTTTAAGACCAGCAATTGCGCTCGTCTTGTTCACAAATTTGTTTTTGATTCGGATCTGGGGTTTGCCTCCTTCAGGAGTTTCCAGCTCGAAGCCGGAGATGTAGCCCTCGCTCTGAAGAATGCGGGCAATCTCGGCCTTCATCTTTGAGTACGGAAGGGTGAACTCCGTTTTGCGGGCTCCAGCGGAATTTCTCAGCCGGGCAAGCAGATCTGCGATTGGGTCAGTCATGGTCTTATATTAGATTGGTCGTGATGCCGCGTCTTGGCGGTCTCAGGCAGCGGCTTCCTCAGTGGTCTCTTCTTCGGACTCCTCCACTTTTTTCGGAGCTTGTGGGCGGGCTTTGTCAGAGAAGGGCATTCCCAGTTCGCTGAGAAGGGACTTGGCCTCCGCATTTGTGCGGGCCGTTGTGACAATCGTCACATCAAACCCAACGTTCCGTTTGATTTTGTCGAGCTCCACTTCAGGAAAAATGCTTTGGTCGGGCACACCCAGGGTGTAATTGCCATTGCCGTCAAAGGCCTTGGCAGAAACGCCACGAAAGTCACGGATACGGGGCAGCGACGTCATAATCAAACGCTGGAGGAACTCATACATGATGCGTCCACGGAGCGTGACTTTGGCTCCGATGGCCTGGCCTTGGCGGAGTTTGAAGTTGGAAATCGCCTTTTTGGAGATTGTCGCAACCGGGCGTTGGCCGGTGATGAGAGCGATTTCCGATTTGGCAATTTCGAGGGCTTCCTTGCTGTCTGCGCCGGCACCAATACAGGAATTGATGACCACTTTCACCACCTTGGGGATCTCGTGGATGTTTTTATAGCCGTGTTTTTCACGGAGGGCAGGGATCACGCGGGAGCGATAATCCGTCAAAAGTTCGGGTTCTTGTAGAGTGGCCATGGCTTAGGCAGCTTTTTTCTTGGGTTTTTCTGTGCTGGCCTTCTCGACGAGCTTGACGTTCGAAATATGGAGCGGGCCTTCGCGCTGGATGATGGCCCCATTGGGTTGATCCTGGCTTTTGCGTTGGTGTTTTTTGATCATACGCACGCCCTCAATCACCACTTGGGATTTTTCGGGGATGACCTGCAAAATTTTGCCTGAGGCGCCTTTGTGGTTGCCTGAGATGACCTGGACGGTGTCGCCGCGGCGAACATGGAATTTGGGATGGCTCATAACACTTCAGGAGCAAGGGAGACAATCTTCATAAAATTGCGCTCACGGAGTTCGCGGGCCACGGGGCCGAAGATACGCGTGCCGCGGGGATTTTGGTCCTTGTCGATAATGACAATCGCGTTGTTATCAAAACGAAGGTAGGAACCATCCTCGCGGCGGACCGGTTGTTTGGTTCTGACAATGACCGCACGGACGACATCGCCTTTTTTGACGGATCCTCCGGCGGAGGCTTCTTTGACGTTGGCGGTGATCACATCACCCACGCCTGCACTT
>JBGSPC010000109.1:0-65839 GCA_041738805.1 Terrimicrobiaceae bacterium
GCTGGATTTGAATTCCGCAATGATGGTGTCCATGATGCGATTGTCCCAATCGTCACCACCCAAATGGGTGTCACCGTTTGTGGCCCGCACTTCAAAAACACCATCTCCGATTTCCAGAGCAGAGATATCAAAAGTTCCGCCACCGAGGTCATACACCGCGATTTTTTCGTCTTTCTTCTTTTCCAAGCCATAGGCCAGAGAGGCGGCGGTTGGCTCATTGATAATACGAAGGACTTCAAGCCCCGCAATTTTGCCGGCATCTTTGGTGGCATTACGCTGCGAGTCGTTGAAATAGGCCGGAACCGTGATCACGGCTTGCGTGATTTTTTCGCCGAGTTTGGCTTCCGCATCCGATTTGAGTTTTGCGAGGATCATCGCGGAAATTTCCGGTGGGCTGAAACGCTTTTTCTCGCCGGACACGTCCACTTCGATGTGAGCGTCGCCATTGTCGGCAGCCACAATTTTGTAGGGAACGCGTTTCACTTCATCGCCGAGCTCGGAGAATTTCCGGCCCATGAAGCGTTTCACTGAAAAGATTGTGTTTTGAGAATTGGTGACGGCTTGGCGTTTGGCCGCTTGACCAACGAGACGCTCACCGCTTTTCGAGAACGCCACCACAGAGGGAGTGGTTCGTGCGCCCTCCGAATTTTCGAGAACCACGGGTTCTCCACCTTCCATCACAGACATGCACGAATTTGTCGTGCCCAAATCGATTCCTAGAACTTTAGCCATGCCATATAATCAGCAGGTTTTGTTCTCGATAAAGAAAATTTAGTGTAAGATGCTGGAAAGAAGGTGTTTAAGAAAATTCCTGACGATGAGAGCAACACGAGGAATAAGACATATGGGACATATTGGCACAAATGAGTATGCCAGTCTGGCTCATAATTGACGCAATTGGCTCAACTCACCGCTAACCAGACACCAAGCAATGCCACACAGGCACCGGCGGCGCGGGTGAGCAGGGGGGTCGAGAGGTTCTTAAAGAGGAGACCTGCGGCGATGCCTGAGGCGTGAAGGGCGGCTGTGGCAAAGATAAAGCCCGCCGCATACGCGACGCCTGAAGCGTCTGCGGGCATTTCCATGCCATGGGCTTGTCCATGAAACAGAGCCAGAAAGCCCACCAGCGACATACTCCAAGCGAGGGGAAGGCGAACGGCGGCGGCAACAGCAACACCAAGGGCGAGCACAGAGGCCAAAATTCCAATTTCCATGAATGGCAAACCAATGCCAGCCATCCCCAGGATTCCGCCCAGTGACATGATTCCCACAAAGGTCAGCGGCACCGCCCAAAGGGAGCGTCCTCCGAGTTGGGCTGCCCAAAGACCTACGGCGATCATCGCAAGGAGGTGGTCAAGACCACCGAAGGGATGCTCCGCGCCATACATAAATCCATGCGTCGATCCCGCACCGGTGTGAGCTTGAGCAGCGGAAGCCGCTAGAAGAAAGCCAGAGCCAAGAAGAATGGAGCGGAGCGGTTTATTCATGCGAAAAGAATACTTGTTTGGGATGGGCATTCAAACCTTTTGAGGATTCAAATTTTCCAACCGCTTTGATGGCCGCTCATCTTGCCACGGTGGCTTCAATCTTCCCGTGGGGCTCGTCTGTGGGCAGGAGGATGGTCGATTGTCCCTCAGGCGCTCCAAAAGCCGTGAGGTTGAGGGGGAGATAATGTTTGTTTGGCATGGTCAGCTTGATTTTTGCCAACTCAGGGGCCACAAGAAGGGCCGCTTCACCCATTTGGAAAAGGGTGCGCTGGACGGAAGGGCTGAAGTTTTCTGCAAACACACGGAGAAGCTCGTTCTGCACGTCAAGGCGGGTGGTTTCAAAATCCGCCTCAGAGGAAAGAAACTCCCATTCGATGGTTGCTTCAGTGGCAAGGATCCGGTCCGAGGTTTCCGGAAGGGTGGTGAATTCATCACGGGGAAACCCTGCAAATCCCGATCCTGTGGTTTTGAGCAGTTGCCAGTTTTTGACCCCGCCGAAAACCGTGACTTGCTCTCTGGTGGCAACGAGACGAGCGGTGGAGATCGCCGTGCCTCCCTCAAACGCGTGGGGATGCGGCCCTGAAGCAATGCTCACCCGGCACCAGGGCTTTTGTTCCAATGTCAGTGAAACACGCTGAACATGAGCGTATTTTTTCAAAAAATGCGCGGCCACAACGATCCCGTATTCCTCAATCGTCCGTCCCTCAAAGCGATAAGCGAGGGCCAGCAGCGTGTTCTTCATGGTGTCCGTTGCCACCACCGCCGAATTGTCATCGCCCAAATAGGCTGCCTCAAAATCCCCATCCAACGCAATACCTGCACTGACCTCAAAAATTTCGTGCCGGGAGTCGCCCCGGAGGACCCTCAAAAACCGCACTTTTTGCTTACCGTAACTCTGACTGAATAACTTCATTGTGCGAATTTGATGGATTTTAGGCGTTGCGGCACGTTTAATGCGGAAAATTTGCGGCATGTCCTCCGGTTCTTCATGGTCACTCAAACAATTGAATTCACTAAGTCAGGAGGAATTCCAAGCAGTTCTTGGACCAGTCTTTGAAAAGTCTCCATGGATTGCTGCCAAGGCGTGGGAACGACGTCCGTTTTTTGATGGTGCTCAACTCCTGAACGCGATGACAAAAACGGTTGAGGAGGCCGGGGATGCGGCCCTTTTGGCATTGATCCGCGCACATCCGGATCTTGCGGCGAGGGTGGAGGAGCGGCGGGCGCTCACATCCGAATCACAGCAGGAACAAGCGGCGTCCGGGTTGTTTGATCTTTCCGATGAAGAGCTCGAGGCTCTTCGTGAACGGAATACCGAATACCGTGACCGGTTTGGATTTCCGTTTGTGATCTGTGCGCGCTTAAATTCCATGGCAACGATCCTTGATGCAATGAAAGAACGGATGTCCCATGAGCGGGAGCTCGAAATTTCGACGGCATGGCACGAGATTCAAAAAATCGCCGCCCTGCGGCTTCGGGATTTGGTCACGGATTTATGAGAAAACTGACAACACATGTTCTGGACACCAGCCGGGGAATTCCTGCGGCGGGAATGACGATTGAATTATGGCAGGGAGGGGGCTTGCTTTCCACGCAAACAACCAACAGCGACGGAAGGACCGCGCCGCTGTTGGAAGGCGACGCCATGGTGCCCGGGGAGTATGAGTTGGTGTTTTTTGTGGGGGAATATTTCGCGGAAGGCGGGGAGCGCCCGTTTTTGGGTCATGTGCCGGTGCGATTTGGAATTGAGGAAGGAGATCGCAATTATCATGTGCCGCTCCTTTGTTCGCCCTGGGCCTATAGCACCTACCGCGGAAGCTGATGGAAGATGTGATACGTCAGGCTTGGCAGCGGTTGGAGTTGCTGGGTGAAATCAGCGACGAGCAGGGGATGCTCACCCGGGAGTTTGGGGGGGCGGGCATGGAACGGGCTTCGGCGCTTCTCCTGCAATGGATGGCCGAAGCCGGCCTCGTCACCGAGCGTGACGCCTGGGGCAATGTCTTTGGCCAAACGACCGCATCGAATCGCCCGAAGGTGGTGATCGGTTCGCACTTTGACACTGTTCGCCATGCGGGTCGCTTTGATGGAACGATGGGGATCCTTGCCGCAATCGCTTGCTTGGAAAATCTGAAAGACCGATGGGACCAATTGCCATTTCAACTCGAAGTCGCGGCCTTTGCCGATGAGGAGGGCTTGAGGTTTCAGAGTGCTTATCTCGGAAGTCGGGCTGCACTTGGGGCTATAGGCGAAGAAGACCTGCACCGCACGGACTCGCGGGGAATCACACTTCGTGAATTGATCCCGGACGGGCACCACGCTCCCCTTCCCCGCTACACCCCCGGGTCCCTCCATGCCTATTTGGAAATTCACATTGAACAAGGGCCTGTGCTCGAGCGCAATAATCTTGCCGTGGGAGTTGTGACCCATATTGCGGGTCAGACCCGTGTGAAAATCCAAGTCCATGGCCGGGCCGACCATGCGGGCACCTGCCCGATGACAATGAGAAAAGACGCTTTGGCGGGAGCCTCGGAACTGGTTCTGGCGGTGGAAGAGGTCGGGCGCTCGATCCCGGGCTTGGTTGCGACGGTCGGGTGTTTGGACGTCAGGCATGCCGCATCCAACGTGGTGCCTTCGGAAGTGACCATGACTCTTGACGTGAGGCATGCCGAAAATGACGCACGAATGACAGCACTCGATGTCATCGCAAAACGCATGGAGGCCATCGCCGGGAACCGGCAGTTGACCACAGTTTGGGAAGTCGTTCAGGAGTCCTCCTCCGTGGCCAGCTCCCCTGCCCTCACGGCAATCCTGTCTGACTCGACCAAGGAAATTCAGGGAGCCAGCCTTCTGCTTTGCAGTGGTGCCGGTCACGATGGCGTGATCCTTTCCAGGGTGGCGGCGATGGGAATGCTTTTTGTGCGCTGCAAAAATGGTGTCAGCCATCACCCGGAGGAGAGTGTGTGCTTTGAGGACTTTGACCTTGCGATCCGAATTCTGGGGGATGCCCTGACAAAATGGGACGGCGTTTTATGATGGCTGATCTTGTGATTCGTCAGGCCCGCCTGCCCACACTTCGCAGAGGCCCTTCCGACATCGTGATTGTGAACGGGCAAATTCACGGGATATGCCGTCGATACGTGGGAGTTGCAAAAGAAGAAATGGATGCGGGCGGGTGCGTGGTGTTACCCGGTTTTATTGATGCCCACGTGCATCTGAATGAACCGGGTCGAACGTCATGGGAGGGCTTGGAAACCGGGACCCGCGCTTTGGCCGCTGGCGGAGTGACCACATTTTTTGATATGCCACTGAACAGTTCCCCCGCTGTTCTCGCCGCGTCAGACTTTCACCGCAAAGTGAGGCTCGCTCAAAAAAAGTCCCTGATCGATTTTGGCCTGTGGGGTGGCCTTGTGCCTGGAAATTCCGGTGAAATCGCCGGACTGGCCAACGCGGGCGTGATCGGGATCAAGGCTTTTATGTGTTTCAGCGGGATTGACGAATTTCCTGCGGTGGATGCCAAGTCCCTGCTTCTGGGAGCCAAGGCCTGCGCGAAAGCCGGTCTGCCTCTGGCTTTGCATGCCGAGGATCCCGAAGAACTGGAAAAGTTTTCTCATCATGCCGCCGCAGGAAAAAGTTGGAGGGACTTTGTGAGGTCGCGACCTGAGAGCTGCGAGGTGGAGGCGGTGCGCAAGGCGCTTCATGTGGCCGGGCAAACCGGCTGTCGGCTTCACATCGTACATGTGAGCGCACCGGGAGCTTTGGAGCTTATCGCAATAGCCAGAAAACGAGGCATCGATGTCACGTGTGAAACCTGCCCTCATTACCTTTTGCTGCGGGAGACGATGATGGAATCCCTTGGGGCCACCGCAAAATGCGCCCCGCCACTCCGCAGTTCGGCGACTGTCTCAAAACTTTGGCAGGCCATCAGGCAGCAGAACATTCACACCATCGGATCGGATCATTCCCCCTCGCCGCCCGCAATGAAAGCAGGCCGCCCCTTTCTTGAAGCTTGGGGTGGCATCAATGGCTGCCAACACGCCATGCCCCTCTTTGTGCAAGCGGCCAGAAAGCTGGGGATGTCATGGAGCCTCATTTCCTTGCTGCTCTCAAGCCATGCCGCCCAACGTTTTTTTCTTCCTCAAAAAGGCGTTCTCAAAATTGGTTCTGACGCAGATCTGGTGCTTCTCAAACCAACCAATCCGAAGCCTATTAAAAAATCTGAGCTTTTCAGCCGGCACCCGGAAAGCGCATACGTGGGCATGGACCTTGCTTGGAAAGTGGCGGCAACGTTTGTTCGTGGGACACCCGTCTTCCGGGATGGTGAACATGATCTCCATTTTCGCGGGCAGTTCCTGCGTCCTATAACACCAAATTCGCAATCTCTATGACCCAACCTTCTCACCCTCCCCTCTTTGGTCACACCCGCACGCACCGGGGCCCGAATCACGCCCTCATCACCCCGGATGGTTTTGTGCCAAGTTTCTGGCCGGAGTCGAGCGGGGTCACCGTCTTCTTTCACATCACGCCAGCCATGGGAGCCGGGTTTGTGCAATTCAGCGCGGAGTGGATGGAAAGCGGAATTCTTCCGTTACCAGCAAATGAAGGCATCGAACGATTTGTTTATGTGGTGGCTGGCGCGGTGACCCTTGCTGATCAAACCAGCCTCTCGGCGGGAGGATACCTATATCTGCCCCCTGCCGATTCCGAAAAGTTGAAGGCCGAACCGGGCACAAAAATCACCGTTTTCGAAAAAAGATTTGAACCCATCCCAAGCGAACTCCCGCCACCACGCGTTCTTGGGAATGTCAATGAGGTCACGGGTCAACCTTTCATGGGCAACCCAAAAGCCATGCTGAAAGTTTTACTTCCCGACACACCCGTTTTTGACATGGCGGTGAATCTGTTCACCTACGAACCCGGTGCGACCCTGCCCTTTGTGGAAACCCACATCATGGAGCACGGGCTGCTGATGGTGGAGGGTCAGGGCATCTACCGACTGGAAGAGTCCTGGTATCCCACACGTGCAGGCGATGTGATTTGGATGGCGCCCTATTGCCCCCAATGGTTTGTGGCCATGGGCAATGAGCCCGCCAGCTATCTGTATTACAAAAATGTGAATCGGCATCCGGCCCTGCCATGATGATCTCCATCAGCCGGCTTAGCGAGGAAATCGAAACCCTCGCGACCTTCTCCGCAGCACCCGCCCCTGCGGTCACGCGGGTGGTTTTTTCGGAAGAAGATCGAACGGCAAGAAAATGGCTGAAGGACCGATTTGAGAATGCGGGCCTTAGCGTGAGAGAAGATGCTGTCGGGAACACCTTTGCCCGCTGGGAGGGGTCGGATGCCTCACGCAAACCGGTGGCCACGGGATCCCACATTGACGCCATCCCGAATGCCGGCAAATACGATGGGGTTGTCGGGGTGCTCGGCGCACTGGAAGCCCTTCGATCATTGCGAGAGTCAGGATTCACGCCGAAGGCTCCTTTGGAAATTGTGCTTTTCACCTCGGAAGAACCCACACTGTTTGGAATCGGGTGCCTGGGGAGCCGACTTCTTAGTGGAAGCCTTTCACCACACGCAGCCGAGGCTCTCCGTGACCGCAATGGCAAATCCTTGAACGAGTGGCGCACAGAAGCCGGATATCCGGGTTCACTCCATGATGTGCCCTTACAGCCCGGTCATTTTGAAGCCTTTGTGGAACTCCACATCGAGCAAGGACCAATCCTCGAACGCGAAAATCTTTCCATCGGCATCGTCGAAAAAATTGCCGCCCCGGCGGCCTGGCGAGTGACTTTTAAAGGAGAGGGTGGCCATGCGGGCGCTGTATTAATGCCGGATCGCCGCGATGCGCTTCTTGGCGGGGCGGAGACCGCCCTGAGTGTCGAGCGCGCGGTCAAAACCTTGGGTTCCGAAAATGGGGTTGGGACCACCGGCGTCTTTCGCGTGGAGCCCGGAGCTATCAATTCCGTGCCTTTTGAGTGCGTCCTCGAAATCGACCTTCGTGACACCGACCACCTGGCAAGGCTCGCTGTGGAAGAGGCCCTTCGCGCAGAAATTAAAATTATCGCAGCCCGTCGGAAACTCGATGTTGGGATCGAAGTTATCAACTCCGATCCCCCTGCGGCATGCGACAGTCGCGTGATTGCAACCATCGAAGCTGCGACAGAACATCTCCCCCACCGCCGCATGATCAGCCGGGCTTACCATGACAGCTTGTTCATCTCCCGACTTGCCCCCACAGCCATGATTTTTATTCCGTGCCGGGAAGGGTTCAGTCATCGGCCTGACGAATTCTCAAAACCTGAGGACATCGAAAATGGTGTCAGAGTGCTTGAACAGTCATTGGCTGCCTTGGCCGGGTGATCACTCTCAAACCCAGCCCTCATCGGGCTGGGCTGTTGAATAACGCACCGTTGGTGCTTTTCATGATCTCACCCACATTTCATCCCACCTCTGAAACTGCTCTGATCAAATTGGCGAAGACACCAAGGTCCGTTCTGTGCTACTTAAGCGCGATGGATATTTCTGCCTTTGCGCCCGGACGGGTTGAGCTTTTAGGAAATCACACCGACTACAATGAAGGGGTGGTGCTTTCTGCGGCTCTCGATCTTGGGATTTCTGTGGAGGGAAGCGTGAACCAAGGGGGGCTGATCCGGTTGGAAAGCGAAGGCATGACATCGTTTGAATCAGGAGGCACCGAACTGGCTGCCACTGGAGGGTGGTCGGATTATCCCCTCGGCGTTTTGCACGTGCTGAGACACGCGGGCTATTCTCTTCCTGGGCTGGAAGCACGTTATCACTCGACGTTGCCCCTGGGAGCCGGGCTCTCAAGTTCCGCAGCCATGGAAGTGGCAACCGGCGTCCTGCTCATGAAAAGCGCGCAGATCCCTTTGCAACCCATGGAACTTGCCAAACTCTGCCGCAGAGCGGAGAACGAATTTGTGGGTGTCAATTGCGGACTCCTTGATCAGGTGTCCTCGATTTTTGGAGAATCAGGTCATGCGATCTATCTGGATTGCCGCGCGGAATCGGTCGAAACCGTTCCGTGTCCTCCCGGGGCCAGCCTCATCATTGTGAACTCGGGTGTGAAGCATGCCCTGACCGGGGGCGAGTACAACGAACGAAGGACGATGTGTTTTGATGCGGCCCGTCGAATGGAAGTTCCCGCGCTTCGTGATGCCACCATGGACATGCTGAATGCCGCCGGCCTTCCCGACGTGGTCCGTCGAAGGGCCGCTCATGTGATTGGAGAAAACGACCGCGTGCTCCAAGCTCTGGGAATCCTGCGAGCGGGTGATGCGACTGGCTTTGGAAAACTCATGACGCAATCCCACGAAAGTTCGCGTCAGAATTTTGAAAACAGCACCCCCGAGTTGGATACCCTCGTGGAGATCGCCACAAGCGTGCCAGGAGTTTTTGGGGCACGGCTGACAGGTGGTGGGTTTGGTGGGGCCATCGTGGCCATGGCCGACTCGTCCACTGCGGAGGAATCCTCCCGCCAAATCACGACCCGCTATAAAGCTCTGACCGGACACGATGGTGCTGCCTTGGTGTGCCAGCCGGGAGCCGGCGCTTGGGCGGCCAACAAGCTAGGCACGGGCAAGAAAGGGATGACCGAGTGACGCCCGGCGAGCCAGATCAACCTCCCTCCTCATCCGACCCCGAGGCTCCCTTGGAAGGCTTGAAGTTTGAGCACTTCGAGGTGCTTGTGGATGAAAAGGGTGCCCCTGTGGAGTTGGGACGTGGGGCCATGGGGATCACTTACAAAGCGCTGGACACAAGTCTCCATTGTTTTGTGGCTCTCAAAGTCATCAATGCCGCCTTCCTTCAAAGCGACGTGGCCCGGCAACGTTTTCTGCGGGAGGCCCGCGCGGCAGCGGGATTGCGTCATCCCAACGTGGCCTCGGTTTTCCATTTGGGCAAAGATGGTGACTCGTATTTTTATGCGATGGAGTTTATCGACGGTGAGACCGTGGAAGGGCTGATGGCGAGAGAAGGAGCCATTGCCGTGCCATTGGCTCTTGAGATTGCAGGTCAGGTTTGCAGGGCCCTCGTCGCTGCGGAAAATCAGAGTCTCGTTCATCGGGACATCAAGCCGGCGAATCTCATGCTCGTCCGCGACGAAACCGGAGACCTGCTGGTCAAAGTGATCGATTTTGGTCTGGCCAAATCCGTGGATGGAACCAGCGATGAGACAGCCATCACCATGGGCGGCTTTCTGGGCACGCCCCACTTTGCAAGTCCGGAACAGTTGGAGGAAAAACCTCTGGATATCCGGTCTGATATCTATTCTCTGGGAGTCACGCTGTGGTTCATGCTGTCAGGGAAAACGCCCTTCTCCGGGTCGCTGGCTCAGGTCATGAGCCATCACCTGAATACGGCTCCGCCCATCGGGAAACTGACTGGCCTGCCGAAGCCGGTCGTCGATTTGCTTGAGCGCCTGATGGCCAAGGATCCCGCCAATCGGCCGGGAACCGCCGCGGAGGCCAGAAAAGAAATTTTGGCTGTCGCGGAGGCCGTCGAAACGGGCAGTCTTCTGCCACCCGCCCCGGGAATTGAGGATAACGAAAACTTTGCCACAATGGCAGAAGCCCCTTCGCAAACTGACACGGCCACGCTTGCCGCAGAACCGGTGGCACCCACTCTTGTGCAGAATGTCGCCACCCACGTCTCTTACACCACCCCGTCAGCGACAGCCGAGAATCCCATGCCGGCCTCGCTCATGTCCACCCCCACCCCGGGCCCTGCTCCCACACCCCAAAAACCAAACCTCACGCCCTTTTTTCTTTTGGTGCTTCTTGTTCTCGCGGCCCTTGCCGGTGGAGCTTTTGTGTTCTTCCAGAAGGTGTCACGAGTCCTCCCGCCTCAACCATCGGACATCGCAGCAAACCCCCCAACGTCAGAATCCAAGCCGGTTCCCACACCCGAACCTGAAACAACCCCGGAACCCGTCAATCCGTCCACCGCCCTCCTGCGGGAAGCAGTCGCCCTGGAAAGTGTGAACTTGAGTGATGCAATGACCGCTTACGCCAAGGGGATCTTGGAATTTCCCGAAAATCCTGGTTTCCGCGAGAATGCCCACCGTTTTCTGAAAGACCTGCTGCAGCGCGAGCCACCGCTATCGCCTGATGAACTGGCTTCCATCCAGCCTTCTTTGGACGTCATCGCTCAAGGATCCAGTTTGGAACTGCGCGCGTCTCTTGGCCAAGCCTACATGGAAGCCAACCCCACCTACGCCGTCCGATGGGTTAAAGAGGCAGCCGATGAAAAAGACCCACCATCAGCATTCCGGCTCGCGATTTGTTATTATCATGGCCGGGGTGTTGAGAAGAATCAGGCTCTCGCCATGGAATGGCTCAAAAAAGCAGCCGAATTGGGTGAACCGCGCGCGATGAGCAACCTCGGTCATTTCTACAAACAAGGAATTCCCGGCGTCCTAGAGCCGGACCCCGGCGAGGCCTACCGCCTGTTTTCTCAAGCCACACAGCTGGGATTTCTGGATGCGCAAGGCAACCTCGGCATCCTCATTCGTGAGGGTTTGGGAACCGGGGAACCCGCTGATGAAAAGCGGGCGTGTGAACTGTTCCGGGATGGGGCCGAGCGCGGCAATCCCTTTTGTATGTTTAATTACGCCAACTGCCTGAACGATGGATCCGGCGTGGAAAAAAACCCTGAAGCCGCAAAGCCATGGTTCATCCGCGCTGCAAAAGCAGGACACAAGCCCGCCATCGATTGGTGTGAAGAAAACAATGTCTCCCTCGATGAACCAGAACTTCCCTCCCCAACTCCGGAACAGTAAGGGAGTTATCCCTCACATCCACTTCCTCAACGCATCGGCGAAGCGGTTATAGAGAAACCCGATCGCGACCAGGATGACTCCCAAAACCAAAAAACTGAGGATGCGATAGATGGTCTCCAATTGCCAGACATCGACAACTATGATCCTGCCTATTGAGAGGCAGAGAAGAATCAGGCCGGCCCACCGGTACGCCCGCTCCTTCAGGACAAAACCAAGGACCATGGAGATCGCCGCGACAACAGCCCAGGAGACAGTCAAAAGAAAGCCCTGAGCCGAGGCTGCGACCAACTCCCCCACCAGCAGCCACAAACCAAGGATGCCCAAAGCGATGCTGACATGCTCCATGCGCTTCGGGTAGAGCGTCATTCCCTGCAAAGAACGCCTGCCAATCTGTTGGGAAACCAGGAGCAGGACAATACCTGAAAAATCCTGCCATGACGGAGTTCCGGGTGCAAAGAACTGCCTGAGAAATTGAAAGGCCGCAAACAGTGCCAGAAACGCCGCGTAGTGCAGCGGCACGGATTGTTTAATAAATGCGGAAGTGCAGAAAAATAAAAAGGCAGCCCCTCTTAACGTCAGGAAAATCCAGGGTTCGCTAACATGTTGAAAAACCAGAAGAGTGAATCCCACCAGAGACAGAACTTCCACGATCCTGCGGTGGGTTATGAGAATATTTCCCGGCAGTTGGGGCACACGATGTTGGAGGAGAAAAGAAGAAGCCGACTGCAACGCAACCAACAAGAAGGCGGAGCCCGGGAAGACCCATGGGATCCCATCCATCATCAGACTCAGGAATCTAAGCACTGTGGCAGCGACAAAGATCTGCGCGACCATGGCCAAGCTCCAAGACCGGGTTAAGAATCCATAGGTGAGCAAAATGAGGCCCAGAGCCGCAAAAACCGGAATTTGAAGCGGGGTTGCAAAGGCATTCAGCGTCCATGCGATGAGGCTCCCTGCGATGAGAATCGCGTGAAGTCCGCTCCAACCCGCTTGGAGAGTTTGACCGGTTCCCGGAATGAGACTCCGCTGCCACCAATGCAAGTGAAAGAGTCCTGCTCCAACCATAACAAAACACGGCACGGGATCGGCCAGGTTCGGCAAACCAAGATATTTTAAAAATCCAAGGGCGGCAAAAATCTGCGCCGCATAGACGGCTTCCGGAAGACGGAGCCATGGAAGGGTCAGGGTTGCGACCACGGAGATGGCCAGCAGAACATAAACCGTCGGTGCTCCTACCGTGACATGAGCGGTTGCCGCAATCGCGAGCAATGACGCGAGGGCAACAAATGCTGCTGCTCGTTTTTGCAGGGACAATGGGTTGAGCCGTCCACGCTGATGCTTAAAAACCAAGGCAGTGCCAAGCAGGACGATCGCAGAACCGTAAGCCGTGAGTGCGGCATGGTCGGCATTTGTTGAGAGGGATTGAAAGGCCCAGAGGGTCGCTACCACCGCTGAGATTCCTGAAAAAACCTGAAGGATTTTCCCATGACGCAGCAGGCTCATTTTCATAAATGCCGCGCTTTGCAAAGAGAACAAAACGGCCGCCTGATAACCACTGACTTTAAAGACCAGGCCGAGCATGATCATCGAAAGACCCTGGGTCAGATAGGTGCCATCGAAGCCAAGATCCTTGGAGTCCCGCTTGCGTGCTGCCACGGCAAGGAGCACAAGGACGATCCCGAATCCTGCGGTGAATATCCAAAAGTAAGCGCCATGGGTTCCTGCGACCATAGGAGCTGTGAGGCCATAAAATGCACCGTTGTTGATTGTCAAAAACGCTGAACGAACCGGCCCTCTGAAACGTTCCGCCTTTCCCACAAGCGTTGCGACCGTGAAGACCACCCAATAACAGGCCGGGAAAAGCAAACCCGTCCAGAACGCCGAGTCCGTGGGTGCCAGGAAGGGAAGGAGTGTCCCTGAGTTGAAAAACCTCCAAAACGCAAATCCAAGAAAGCACCCCAAGAGACTCACAAAGGGCACAACCACCCACTTCCGTCGAATGAGCAGGAGAATTGCCACCGCGCTGAGAACGAGATTGCTGAAAAGCGAAAACCCGGCAATGGGGTTAATGGCTGCCGTGTAGAATCCCAGCGCTGTGGTGATGGTCGCAACGGCCTGCATATTTTTTCTGTCAGCAACCCACAAGATCGCACCAGCCACCGCCAAAAGAAGGCCACCTCCAGCAATCGGATTGGTGATCACACGCAGAGGCTCAACAAAATGTGCGGCGTATGTGGCGTAATAAATCGTGGCAACGCCCCCGCCGCTAAGCACATTTCCGTAAGCCCGTAACCCCCCGGCTTTTCGCCGACACCACCACCCCACACTCCCAAGTGCTGCGCCTGCCAGATATAATAATCCTAACTTTCCGGCCGCGCCGACTTTCATGACAAATTCCTGCCAGGCAAAATTGCCGAGAAAAACCAGGCCCGTGAGGAGAATGATAATGCCCGCCCGCACAAGCCACACCCGGCCGACCCGAAGTTCCATGGAGTCCTTTGGCAAAGCAGGCGGCACGGCCGGGGCGGCGGGCCTTTTGAGGGCGGCCTCCTCAACTCGCTGATCTCTGCCCGACGCTTTCAAAGCGCCATCATCCGCGAGCGGAGGAAGCTTCCATGATTCTGCCTGCGGAAGGTCGGGAGGCAGGACGGGAGGCGTGACAGTTTTTGCAGCCGGTGGAGGCGCGATGTCGGCCTTCGTGAGGTCGTCCGCAACAACCCCGCAGGCCAATTTCTGCTCAAGGTCTTTGATCCGGCGATCCACAGAACTCAACTTCCACCTCAGGTCCGCTTGGATTTGCCGGATTTCTTCAAGCTCAGCAGAATGGCGGTCCTTCATGGGTTGCGCAACCTAGCCAAAAGTGGCGTGAAAAAGCAAAGTCAGAATCTTTAGGATCCAAATGGGGTGAGTTGGGGGCAACAACTCCACTGGTTTGATGATACGTGATGACAAGTGGGCGGGCAAGGGACTGCCGGCCCTACCATCAGATGGGTGCTTCGCGCTCGCGGCAGCCCGTCCCGATTGGGTAGGGCGCGTCAGTCCCTTGACCGCCACTTTTTGCTATCTGCAAGATCGAGACAATGAAGATTGAATTAGCCCAGTTTCCTGCCTATCACCCACTGGGATGAAGCCACGGTGGTTTGTGCGGGGAGATGTTGATGGTTTTGTGGGGTTGTTTGTCGACAACCTCCTGCAGCTGTTGCTGATCATCACTTTGGTTCCGGCGGTTTGTGGGATTCCGATGGACGTGGTGACAACAAAGATTCTGCCGGGAGCCGCCTTGTCGATTCTGGTTGGGAATTTGTTTTATGCATGGCAGGCGTGGCGATTGGCGAAGGCGACCGGGCGCGATGATGTGACGGCTCTGCCTTATGGGATCAACACGGTCAGTCTGATTGCCTTTATCTTTCTGGTGATGGGACCGGTTTGGCGCGAGACCCAGGATACCAACAAGGTTTTTCAGGCCGGAGTTTTTGCGTGTTTGCTGAGCGGGGCCTTCGAGTTTGTTTCCGCGTTTTTTCTGGATCCTCTGAGACGATGGGTTCCCCGTGCGGCTTTGCTTTCGGCGCTTTCAGGAGTGGCAATCACCTTTATCTCCATGGGGTTTGCCTTTCAGATCTTTGCGTCACCCGTGATCTCGCTGGCACCGATGTTTTTGATTGTGATCGCTTATGCCGCGAAATGGCGGCTGCCCCTGGGCTTCCCAGCAGGACTTGCTGCCATTCTTTTGGGGGTTGCGGCAGCATGGGGGCTGCGATGGCTGGGGCTGCCATCTTTTGAAAGTGCGACGGTGACGAACCCTGGTCTTTTCCTGCCCATTTTGGATATCTCGGGATTGCATGCCTTTTTCCAAGAGGATGGGTTCTGGCAGTTTTTGCCGGTCATTTTTCCCATGGCCCTTTTTAATGTCCTGGGGTCTTTGCAAACATTGGAAAGTGCCGAGGCGGCGGGAGATAAATACTCCACACGTTCTTCCCTCGCCATGAATGGGGTGGGAAGCCTGGTCGCAGGATTGTTTGGCAGTGCCTTTCCTACGACGATTTATATCGGGCATCCGGGATGGAAAGCCATGGGAGCGCGCATTGGGTATTCCGGATTGAATGGGGTCGTGGTGAGCCTTCTCTGTTTCACAGGTGCGGCCAGCCTGGTTTTGGTGGTGGTGCCCATGGAAGCAACGCTGGGAATTTTGATCTGGATTGGTGTTGTGATGGCGGCGCAGGCCTTTCAAGAATCCCCGAAGTCGCATGCGATCGCCGTGGCCGTGGGCTTCATCCCGGCACTGGCCGCCTGGGCATTGCTGCTGATCGAAACGACCCTGCGTGTGGCCGGGACGAACCTTGCCGATGCCTTCCCCAAGTTTGGCTCCAGCCTTTATATCCATGGTGTCATTTCCCTGAATCAGGGATTCCTGCTCACAAGCATGGCTTTTGCAGCCATTGTGGCCTTTGCCATTGACCGAAAATTCCAAGAGGCCGCAATCACCGCGTTTGTGTGTGCGGCCTTGTCAGCGACAGGTTTGATCCACGCCTACACCCTCAGCCCCCTGGGAATCGAACCGCGCTTTGGATGGATGGCGAGCCCGGACTTTGCATTCGGGTATTTGCTTGTCGGTGCTGCATTGATGTCAGCTAAATTTTTGAGGGCTTGAAGGTCTCAAGCAACGGACAGCGAGGGACTGCTGTCCCTACCAGCTTAGGGACTCTTCGTGCTGACTCCAAGCAGCGCATACCGCAAAAGATCAAGGGCTTTCTGCGAGGCTAATTGTTTGAATGTTTCCCGGTCAGTCGGGAAAAAATCGCGGTGGACGGTTGCGGGGTTTCCGCGTCCGGCCAAGCCAATATAAACGGTGCCAACGGGTTTTTCATCCGAACCGCCGGATGGACCTGCGATTCCTGTGAGGGAGAGCGCAAAGTTGGTTTTGGTACGGGCGAGGGCTCCTTCGGCCATCGCAATGGCGACTTCGGCACTCACGGCCCCGTGGGTGTTGATCAGTCCCGGATCAACACCCAGCTCCGCAACCTTCGCCTCATTAGAATAAGTCACAAAACCCGATGGAAAAATCGCGGATGCTCCCGGCACATTCGTGATGCGATGAGCAAGCAGGCCGCCGGTGCAGGATTCCGCGGTCGTAACCGTGAGCTCCTGGCGAATCAACTCCCCAACCACCCAGGCTTCCATGCGCTCCCCGGTTTTGGAAACAAGGTGTTTGCCAACAGCAGCCAGAACCAAGGGCTCGACTTCATCAAGGATGGACACAGGAGCAATCAGACGGAGATCGACTTCATTTGATCGGGCGCAGTAACCAACTTCAATATCGCCCCGCAGAGAGAGGGCCAGCCCGATTTCCGCTTCGACGGCACTCTCGCCCATGCCCACCACATGATATAGCCGCCTCTCACGCAAAGTGGTCTGACCGGCAATGCCGGCTAAGAGCGGCAACAGGTCGGCGTCCACCATGGGAAACAGCTCCCGGGGCGGGCCCGGAAGCAGGAAGATGTGAGGCGTGGACCGCCAGGTCGATGCCAAAGGAGCGATATACAGACCGGGGGCCGTGCCGTTGGGATTTTTCAGAACTCTCGCAGATTCTGGCACCATCGATTGACGCCGCATGCGCTCTTGGAACGTGTATCCCCTCCGTTCGAGCCTTTCCTGAATGGCTCTCGTGACCTCGATATCCTCAAGGAGGGGAAGACCCAGCAACTCTGCCGTGACCTCCCTGGTCACGTCATCGGTGGTGGGGCCAAGTCCCCCGGTCACAATGAGCACCTCGCAGCGGCCAAGACTTTCTGAAATGGCATCCCGAATGGGAGCCCCGTCAGGAACGGTTGTCTGTCGGGATATCCGCAGCCCCATCGGCAGCAACCGCGAGGCCAAACCCGTCAGATGCGTGTTCAAAACATCCCCCAACAACAGCTCGGAACCGGTGTTGAGAATTTCAATCTTGATGGCTTCACTCATAGGATTCTTTTGAAGGGCTGCGACATGGGGAGAAACTATACGCATGGATCACGAACGGGCCATGAAGATTTCCATGGAGAAAATCTTTGGTCGCAGGGAGGTGGATTTTTGAGGCGGAACCGCATTGACTCATCAGGGTCCTTCCATGGAAGATGAACAGAATGAAGCTCCCGGCGGCCGTCCCTGACACAAAACGCGATCCATCACAGCTGGGATCGTGGAGTTTATTATCCTTCCGTAATAAAGGAGACCAGCTATGAACGCCGACGAATTGGCCATTCTTGAAAACCTGAAAGCCAAAGGGCTTGTGCATTCCGATGACGCACGGATGACCACTTTTGGCGGTGGTGTTTCGAGTGATGTCTGGCGGGTGGATGACGGCGGCAGATCCTTTGTGGTGAAGCGCTCCGTGGCGAAGCTGAGGGTTGCCGCCGATTGGTATGCGGACCCGGCCCGATTGATTTACGAATATCGTTATCTTGAGACTGTTTCAAGGTTGGTGCCCGGGGTGGTGCCTCGCGTGCTGAATCCTGATATCTCGGGCGGATACATCGCGATGGAATTTCTGGGCGAAGGCTACACCAACTGGAAGCAGGACATGCTTGATGGAATTGCTGATCCTGTGGTTGCTGAGCGCGCGGCCTCGGCGTTGGCAAAGATCCACAACACCACTCGCAACGATGCCACCATTCGCTCCCAATTTGACAGCCTGCCGTTCTTCACCCAACTCCGCATCGACGCCTACTTGCGGGCCACAGCTCTCAAACATCCCAACCTTGCGGAGCACATCGAGGAGGAAGCGCAGCGGCTTACCCGCTCGTCCGAATGCCTTGTCCACGGGGATTACAGCCCGAAAAACATGTTGGTCTCCGCAGATCGGTTGGTGGTTCTTGATTGCGAAACCGCATGGTTTGGTGACCCCGCTTTTGATTTGGCATTCCTCCTCAATCACCTGCACTTAAAAGGTCTTCATCATGCCCCCCACGACATCGGCATGGCAGCCATGGTGAAAACCGCCATAGATGCCTATTTTCTCACTTCCGACGTAGAGGATTCCGATGACATGAACCATCGCACAGCCCGCCTTCTGCTGATGCTGATGCTGGCGCGTGTGGATGGAAAGTCCCCGGCCGAGTATCTGAACAACAAGCCCGCAAAACAAAATATGATCCGCGAGTTTGTGACCCATCGCCTGGGTAAAAACCTTTCTCTTCAGGACATTTCCCGGGATTGGTTTGGAAGTGTGGAGGCGGCCTGATCCCCCTCTCATGAAAATCTCTGACGTTGATGCCTTTCAAATTTTTGACTCCCGCGGAAATCCGACCGTGGAAGCTGTTGTGACCTTGGAGAATGGCGCCACCGGTCATGGACTGGTGCCCAGCGGAGCCTCAACAGGTCAATTCGAAGCCTTGGAACTGCGGGATAAGGGTCCCACGATTTTTCGCGGAAAATCCGTATATCAGGCGATCAAACACATCCGCACAGAAATTGCAGATATTGCAATAGGGCGCGATGTCGGAGACCAGCGTGGACTGGATGACGCTTTGATTATGGCGGATGGCACGCCCAACAAGGCGCGTCTCGGAGCCAATGCCATCCTTGGTGTATCCATGGCTGCCGCCAATGCGGCCGCAAAGGCCAAGGGCATTCCCCTCTTCGCCTCGCTGGGTGATGGAACATTGCTACCTCTACCCGAAATTCAAATCTTTGGCGGAGGAGCCCATGCGAATTGGAGAACCGATGTGCAGGATTTTCTCGTGATTGCCACCGGTGCCGGAACGTATGAGGAAACACTGGAAATCACGTTTAATGTTTTTCATGCGGCGGGTGAGATCATGCGCGAGCGCGGACACAATTTCGGAGCTGCGGACGAGGGTGGCTACTGGCCTGAGTTTTCGACAAATGAACAGGCACTCCAAACCTTCAACGAAGCCCTGCACCGTGTGGGTTACACACCAGGGAAGGAAGCCTCCCTCTCTTTGGATATCGCAGCAAGTGATCTCTACGATGAAGCCAATCGCCGATACCGCTTCCGGTTGGAAAACCGGGAATTCACGTCTTCGGAATTTGCCGACCTCATGACGAAATGGTGTGAAAAGTATTCCGTCGTTTCCATTGAAGATCCGATGGCGGATTCGGACTGGGAGGGATGGGAGCGGTTTTATGCTTCGTGTGGTGATCATGTTCAGCTCATCGGCGATGACCTTTTCACAACCAACCCCGACCGCATCAGCGAGGGCATCCGCCGGGGGGTCGCCAACTCGGTCCTCATCAAGCTCAACCAGATTGGCACGGTCACAGAAACCATGGATGCGATCCGGCTCACTCAATCAGCGGGTTGGGCCCCCGTGGTTTCCGCAAGGTCCGGCGAAACCGAGGACACGTTCATCGCCCACCTGGCGGTTGCAACGAATGCGGGTCAACTCAAGGTGGGCTCCTTCTGCCGCAGCGAACGGATGGCTAAGTGGAACGAGGTCCTTCGTATTGGCCGGCACTTGGGAGCCTCAGCCCGGTTCACGGGCAAAGGAGCTCTTGCCCAGAATTTGGAGATTCCGGATTCAAAGCCGCGGGTTCAAAGCCCTGTCGACTAATCCCTTTTTGGGCTCGTAAGTTTTAATTTTGGGAAATGGGCAGCCACTCTTTCCCATGGAGGACAAACTGCCATCGCTCACGAAAAACCCCGAGCTCCCCGTAGAATGCAATTTTTTGCTGGGACGTGACCAACGACCGGATGCGGGCCCGCAGATCCTGATCGTGGGTAAACAGCTCGTATTCTTCCCCACCGACGGTTACCCGCACAACTTTTCTTTCGTCAATCGTGGCCGGGGCTTCCACAAAAAACACCCGCCCATTGAAGCTACCATCGCGCATGTTGGAGCCGGGCGGCAATTTGTCAAATCTGAGAGCGGTCGCAAAAAGATCCACCACCGAATAATCCACCGGGATGGGATCTCCACCACCAGACTCCATCAACCCGGGTTTGGTGAGGCCAATCCAGCGGGTTTTGTCGTTCTCTTCAGCAATCCGAAACCTGGCAAGAATGGGAAAATGGTCGGAAAAACCTCCAGGCGTTGATCCACGCGACCAACGAATGGGGCGCCCGAAAATATCCGCATTCAGTCCGGGGATTTTGAGCACGGTGAAACTATTGTCCACATACTGAACGCCCTGCTGATCATACAGCCCGCGAGAGAGAATGAGGTGCATCAGCGTTCCCCATTCATTCTGGTAGATGTCACTTCCCCGCTGATTGGACGGCAGCTCGAACCAGAGATTGTAGAGGTCGGGGCCTGGACTCTGACGCAGCGCCAACTCATTGCCTTGCGCTCCCAAGATGTCATTGATAGCCGTTTTCCGCATCTCACGGTAACGCCGGTTCTGGTTGTAATGGGAGTTCATGTCACCGGCCACAATGACATCCGCATTCGCATCAGCCGCCAGGATCTCATCAAGCCGCTTGCGGACGGTCTTTGCATTCTCGTGACGCTGTTTTTCGCTTTCCAGGTCCCCGGCCCCGGACTTCCAATGATTTCCCAAAATTGTCAGAGGGTGACCATCCACATCCACCGTGACATCAAGGATGGCACGCGCGGCAGGAGTCGCATGGCTCAGAACGGAGGTGATGGGGAACCTGGAAAAAATCACGTTCCGGATGGCGATGCCCCGGCCATCATTGTAGGCACCCGGCTTTTCATCAGTGATAGCCACATGATAACCTTTCAACCCCGCATCTTCGCAGGCTTTGAGAAGCCAGGCTTCCGAGGGAATTCCCGCCAAGTGATCGGGCAATGGCGATTCGGATAGGAGTTCCGCGACTGTCTTGCCTTCCACGGACGCGAGCCAGGCCTGATAATCTTCAACAGTCGAGACCGGTGTCTGATCCAACTCAATTTCGTTAAAAATGACGATGTCCGGACCTTGTCCCTCGTTCACACGGGAAAGGGCTTTGACGATATTTTCCAACTTCACCGCCAGGTGGCCAGGCGTGTAGTTCGATGGTTGGTAATCCTCATACACCGCCACACCATCCGCATCAAAGAGGTTCTCGACATTGTAGGACACAACCGAAAAATCACGCCCCAAACAGGAACCTGAAAGAGCTGAGCCAAGGACAAAAATTACCAAAAGAAGCGAACGCACGGCAGAAGATGGAACAGGTCGCCCACGGAAGAAAGCAAAAAGGCTTCAATGACTGGAAAACCGGACCTTCACAGGCATTCCCCATCATGGCCCCCCAACAACGCTGTCTTTCCTTTTTTTCTTGATGGCAAATGACACCAGATTCCCTCACAATGATTTGATGAATCAATGCATTGATATTCGGTCAGATTTTGGAAGAAAAGTGGCACTGGCGGGTCTCTTCACAGCATTATTCCTGTGTCCTACCGTGGTTTCTGCGGAGTGGCGTTCTTCCTTGTATCCTGCGGACTGGAAGCCGGGATATACCGACGCTTCCAGCCGGTTTTTGCAGGATTTTTCCTACGCCGGGTATGCCCGGGGAGAAAAGCCGATTCCCGAAATCAGCGGCCCTGTCATGGACGTGACAAAACCGCCCTACCAGGCGGACCCGACTGGAAAAACTGACAGCACCGCAGCGATTCAAGCGGCTATCAATGAAGCGGGAAAAATGAAAGGGGCTGTGGTTTATCTGCCAGCAGGAACGTATCGGGTCGCACCGCCGGAAGGCTCTTCGGCTGCTCTCAAAATCGAGGAGAACAATATCGTTCTACGGGGAGATGGTGCCGGGAAGACCTTTTTGTTTAATGATGCGGTTGTTATGCGGCTCAAATCTGTCATTGAAGTGAAGCCGAAGGATCCCTCACGCTGGAATGCCACCAATGAGGAGACAAAATTCAGCCTGGCCACGAAGGATATCCCGAATGGCAGCTTTGAGATTCCCGTTGAGGACCCCTCGATTTTTGCGGTGGGGGATCGTGTCCTTGTGCGGAATGATCCCACAGCGCGCTTCATCGAGTATCTGGGAATGACCGGCAAGTGGACGCAGGAAAACCTGAAGAATCGCGGACTGCTCTTTTGTCGGACCGTGATGGCGGTCGATGCCGACCAAGGAACCCTCACGATTGATATCCCAACGCGTTATGAATTAAAAAAAGAGGACAATGCCCGCGTGGTTCTGCTGCCGGGTGACACAATCTCCGAGGTTGGCATCGAGGATCTGTCGATCGGAATGAAAGCCCACCCCGGCGAGCCTCCCGGAATGTTGGATTTTAACAAAGAAGGAACCTCCGCTTATGAAATCCATCAGGCTCACGCGATTGTCTTTGAAAGTGCGGAGAATTGCTGGGCTCGCCGCATTCATTCTTATTCCGCCCCTGGAAACCCCGAAGGCATTCATCTTCCTTCCTGTGGGATCCGGATCTCCCGGGCGCGTCTGATCACGCTCGAGGATTGTGATTTCAAAAACCCCCAATATTTGGGTGAAGGAGGGAACGGTTATCATTTCACGCTGGGAGGCAATGACTGTCTCGTGAAAGCCTGCAAGGCGACGGGAGGGCGTCATAACTACAGCCTCGGCTCCAAAGCCTGCTCCGGGAATGTGTTTCTGGAATGCCTGGCGAAAGATGGATTTCTGGCTTCGGATTTTCATATGAAGTTTTCTGTGGCGAACCTGTTTGATAACACGGTCTGCGACGGCGACTTTCTGGAAGCGAAATACCGCCCCCACGGTGGTGTTCCCGAACATGGCGTCACAACCAGCCAATCCGTTTTTTGGAACACCAAGGGCGTGAACTACATTCCTCCGGTCCTGAATTATTCAGGCAAGCCCCGCGAGCGCCCCCAGCAAATTGTGCTCTCCGAACAATTCGGGGAAGGTTATGTGATTGGAACCCGCGGCCCCGCTTCCGCAGTGCGAACCACGGATTTCAGCGAGGGTATCGGTGAAGGCGAAACCCTGGAACCCCGCTCACTCTACAGGGATCAGCTGCGACAACGGATTGGGAGCAAGTGACTACGAGGGTTGGAAGTTCTCTCAATCAAGTGGCGCTTTGAGATTGTGCCAACTCTCTCGTGGGTAGGGCGCGTCAGTCCCTTGACCGCCGACTTATTTTCTTCTCTGCAACTGAAAAGCAGCCCCCACAAACGCAGCGAGCGCAGGTTGTGCACCTGCGCTCGCGCTTAGATTTTTTACTCTCGAAAGAGTGATTGAAGGGTTAACCGGCGGGCGCCTCAGCGGCAGCAGCTGCTTCGTCGCGATCTTTCATCGCGGCATTGCGGCTGAGCTTGATGCGGCCTTTGTCATCGACGCCAATGCACTTGACCCAGACTGAGTCGCCCACTTTGACGACGTCTTCGGTGCGGTTGACGCGGAAGTCGGCGAGTTCGGAAATGTGAACCAAGCCGTCTTTGCCGGGCAGGACTTCGACGAAAGCGCCAAAGTCTTTGATGGAAACGACGGTGCCCTGATAAACTTCTCCAACCCCGATCTCCTTGGTCATGCCAAGAATGTTCTGTTTGGCGCGCTCGAGCGCTTCCCCGTTCGAGGAGTAGATGTTGATGGCCCCGTCATCCTCAATGTTGATTTCTGCACCTGTCTCGGCAACGATGCCTTTGATGGTTTTGCCACCAGGCCCGATGATCAATCCAATTTTGTCAGGGTTGATCCGGATGGTCTCAATACGCGGAGCGTATTGGGACATCGTCGTGCGAGGGGCAGCAAGTGCGGACTGCATGACTTCGAGCACGTGGAACCGGGCATCGCGGGTGCGATAGATGGCCTCTTCCATGAGTTGAAGCGAAATGCCTGGGAGCTTGAGGTCAAGCTGGAAGCCAGTGACACCGGCATCGGTGCCGCAAAGTTTGAAATCCATGTCACCGAAGTGATCCTCACTGCCGATGATGTCGGTGAGCAAGGTGTAACGGCTGATAGCGTCACCTGAGAATTCCGTCACCAGACCGCAGGAAATACCTGCCACGGGTTTTTTGATAGGAACACCGGCATCCATGAGAGCCAGGACACCTGCGCAGACACTGGCCATGGATGTGGATCCATTGGACTCCATGACTTCGCTGCTGATGCGGATGGCGTAAGGGAAATCCGTGACCGCTGGAATGACGGCCAGGATGCTGCGTTCGGCAAGGGCTCCGTGACCGATTTCACGGCGGTTAAGTCCGCCGGTCCGGCCTGTTTCGCCCACGCTGAACGGGGGAAAATTGTAATGAAGGATAAAGCGCTTTGACGTGTCGCCACCGGTGTAGCCGTCGAGATCCTGAGCTTCATCGGCCGGTGCCAGGGTCGTGAGGCAGAGGGCTTGCGTTTCCCCGCGTTGGAAGAGGGCGCTCCCATGACTGCGGGGCAGGAGACCGACTTCGGCGGAAAGCGCACGAATGGTTTGTGTGTCGCGGCCATCGCAGCGAACCCCTTTATCAAGGATGCTGACGCGGAAGGCTTTTTGTTGCAGATAGTCGAAGGCCTGGCCGATCTGGAATTTGCTGGCATCCGGGAATTGGGCCAAAATGGCAGCGGCCACTTCATCTTTAAGAGCCCCGGTAGCCTTTTGGCGATCGACTTTGCCAGGGGTGTAAATTGCAGCTTCAATGCGATCCCCGGCGACTTGGTAGGCGATCTCGAGGAGTTCCTCAGGAACTGTGAAGAGGGCCACTTCGCGTTTGACCTTGCCGGCTGCGGCTGCCAACTCGCGTTGGGCGATGACGATCTGCCGGACGTGTTCCTGGGCAAAATGGAGAGCGGCAATAAAATCAGCTTCAGGAAGCTCGGAGGCCTCCCCTTCAATCATCACGATGTCGGTTTCATTGCCAACGTAGACAAGATCCAGATCGCTTTCGCGCATCTGAGCGTGGGTGGGGTTGATGACCAATTGGCCACCGACGCGTCCGACTCGGACAGCTCCGACCGGACCCGCAAAGGGAATGTCGGAAACAGCAAGGGCCGCACTGGCTCCATTGATGAAAAGGATGTCGGGATCGATCTCCGCGTCAGCGCTCAGAAGCGTTCCGATGATTTGTGTTTCGTAAAGGTAGCCTTTCGGGAAAAGCGGGCGAAGCGGGCGATCCGTCATCCGGCAAGTGAGAATTTCTTTCTCAGAAGGACGGCCCTCACGTTTGAAATAACCACCGGGGAATTTGCCAACGGCAGCCGCTTTTTCGCGGTAATCCACAGTGAGCGGGAAAAAATCCTGCCCCTCACGGATGCTGGTGGAGGAGACGGCGGTGACGAGAATAATGGTGTCGCCGGAGCGAACCGTGACGGCTCCGTCCGCGAGGCGGGCGAGTTTGCCGGTTTCAATGACGATCGGGGCTGGCCCGAAATTGATGCTTACAGAATGTGACATAATTGGATTATTGGGAATGTCGGAGACCACGGGTCCACGACGGTATGGGGACAAAAAAACCCGCAGGATTGCGGGGTATCAGCCAGCCTACTTGCGGAGGCTGAGTTTGGTGAGGACCTGTTGGTAACGGTCAGCAGCTCGGTCCTTCAAATAATCAAGGAGAGAGCGGCGTGTGGCCACCATTTTGAGCAACCCGCGACGCGAAGAATGATCCTTCTTGTGAATTTTGAGGTGCTCGGTGAGTTCGTTGATGCGTTGGGTAAGAAGTGCGATTTGCACGTCTGCGCTGCCAGTGTCTTTTTCGAGAAGCCTCAAGGATTGGGCCTCTGTTGTTTCTAGTGTTGCCATCTTATTTTTGTCGAACGGTGACCTTTTCACAAATTGAAACCGTTGGCAAGAAGTTCGTTCTGAGAAATTTGGCAAGAAAAGAAGGCCCGCCCTGTTCCCGATTGTACGATCCACCTGGATCGTACAATCGGGAAGGGAAATGTGGCATTTCTTGAGCAGAAGGAGGTGGATTTGCGTTTTGAACGGCAGCACCCGGGCTTGACGGGGGAGGTGTGTCTGGTGTCAGACTGGAAAGATGCAGCATCTTAACAAATTTTTAGATTTGGTGAACGAAGCGATGCCGAGGATCAAAGAGGTCAGCGTGGAAGAGGCGTTTGCTGCGACCACAGAAAGCGGCGCGGTTTTGGTGGATGTGAGGGAGGACCGTGAATGGGTGGCTGGTCGTGCAACTGGCGCTATGCATCTCGGCAAGGGCATCATCGAGCGGGACATTGAGCGATTGTATCCTGACCCTGAAACGCCGCTTTATTGCTATTGCGGAGGTGGTTACCGGTCGGCGCTTGTTGCGGATGCGCTCCAAAAGATGGGATACACCAAGGTGTATTCGGTTGCGGGGGGCATCAAAGCTTGGGCTGATGCCGGATTGCCCATCGAAAGCTAAAGAGCCTTGGTCGCTTGATCGATGATGACATCCACCATGCCCTGTTCCGTTCCGATGGCGCTTGAGTAATAAAGCGTTTTCCCACGCAAATGGTGGGGATTTTCCAGAAAGACCCCGGCCTGACTTGCGGCGGGTCCGATTTCACTCCGGATGCCAAGAAGAACGGGGATGTCTTGGTAGCTGTGGAGCCCATCCGCGATAAAAAACGGGACGGTGACGACATGCGGCTGGGTGGAAATTTGATCCCATTCGGCGATCAGCGGCGCTTCTTCCATGTAGGTGGCCTCAACTTGCGCGTAAATCCCCATGGCACGGATTTTTGCGACCTGGTCTTTGGCGGCCTTTGCGGAGTTATCGTTTAACCCCGTTCCATGGCCCACAATGAGCAAACAGGTTTCTGAAGGAGGCACGCCGGGTGCCACCTCAGCCGCGCGACGGAGGAGGGCATCGGTCATCCGGGGGTGATTGCCGACTGGCTCGCAATAGTGGATTTCCCGACCATTCCAGAGGGTGGTTTTGCCTTCAAGGCCCAGTTCGCGGGGGATCACGGTCTGGGTGAAATAGCCTTCGCTGATAAAATTTGGCACGACGAAAACGGTGGAGCTTTCCGTGTTCCGCAAGATATCGCGCATGGAGGGCTGTTCCTTCCAGAAGCAACAGGCGACCTCGGCAAACTGTCCTCGTTTGCGAATCTCGCGGGCATGTTCCAGAGTTGGCGTGCTGGAATCGGGATTCACCGTGGAGCCATGCCCCACAATCACCAGGGCGCTGCTTCGCAGGTCAGCAGGGGATTTCATGCAGCGGAGGCTTTGGCTGAGGTTTCGAGAAAGTCATGGCAAACGTTGGTCGCATCAAAATGTTTTTTGGCATACGCTCGTGCGGCTGCAGAATGATGCGCATAATTTGCGGCGACTGCACGAATGGCATCGGCAGCCTCCTCGGGCCCGGTGAAACCCAGAACCCCATCGCCGGAGGGAAGGCACTCGCTCCATCCCGTGTCCTGAACAACAACAGGCCGGCCGGCGGCAAGGTAGCAGGCACTCCGGCAACTGAACCACCCGCTGAGGGATTTCACATAGCCGTTTTTCGCCACACTCCATTCCGCTTTCGAGTGAAAAATAAACTGACGATAGGATTCAAAATCCGGGAGATGATGATCAGGCTCCACGATTCCCCAGCCGTTCTCTAAAAGCAGGTCCGTGGGGCGGCTTTTGCCAACCCCCTGCCCCATCGCAAGAACAAAAGGTTCCCCGGTCATGCGGGGCAAATCCACGAACCTCAAAAACTCCGAGTCCTTCTGGCCATAACTCGCCCCTTCAAATTCTTTGGGTTTGTAGCTGGACCAATTCATGACCGTGGACCAGGCCTCGGCCGCCACATGGGAGGGGTCGCGATCCCCGGGGTCCCAGTATTCAAGCGCCACCGGCTGGACGGTGGGGTGCCATGTGATCCCCCCCGTCGGGACAAGGCAACCGGGTTTGCCAATGTTCAGGCCAAAAGAAAAATGGGCCTCATGGGCGCGGATCCGGTCTTCTGTTGCGCCATGGGTGACCAAACCGATCTGGGTGAACATGGGATCCCCGTCCATAAACAACTTGCGCTTGATGCCGGCGGTCACAGGCCGCAGCCAGCAAGCCCCTGACACATTAACCAACACGTCAGCCCCCCCGATCAGGCTTTCCGCAAGTCGCGAATCTGTCACACCATGATAAGTTTCATCCGCGCCATTCCGATAGATCCAACGATCACCCATACCGAAGGCCTCCATCACCCGCGCCAGGTAGGCGACATTGTGGGAACAATTCGCGCTGGGTTCCTGGGCCACGGGGTCATAAGCCCAGGCCCCCGTATCTTCCAAGTACCACACATCGTGGCCGAGAGCTTTCAGCCCGAGTGCATACTGGATGTAATCCCACGTCACCCCCCCGAACGCATATTGGCCGATCAGGCCCGTGACAATAATCCTCATGGTCTCCAGCCTACGCCTTATGGTAAACCTGCGGCAACCCTGTATGGAGACCATTTTTGTTGGGTCAGCGTTTGTTGCCAAATACCCGGAAGGAGGAGGAAACTTTTCTGTGGTTCTTCAGTACTTGCTGGGCCTGCGGCGAATGAAGAAGCGGGGAATCTGGTTGGAGGTCCTGCGCACGAGCGGCGATCCGGCGTTTGATAACCGCCTCGCAAACACCTTCCGCAGACGGTTGGCGGAATTCGGGTTGGAGAACAATTTCTGCCTTCTGATTGATTCAGGGAATGAGGATGAGATGAACGTTGCGACCTCGCGGGTCCTGGGTCTCAAACGCCGCGAACTCCTCGACCTGCTGGCCGGACCCAACACGCTTCTGAACCTGAGCTACTCAATTCGCCAGCCTTTCATTCAGCATTTCGAGCGACGCATCCTGTGCAGCCTGGACCCGACGGAGGTTTGTTTCTGGATGCAGCGTGTTGAGATGGGGCAGAGTCATCATCACGAGTTTACCACGATTGGCTTGAACACCGGATCCAAAGACTCCCGGGTTCCAGTCGCCCAGGTGACATGGCGAACGTTTTTTCCTTTGGTGGATACGGCCATGTTTAAGAGAACCCCCCGCCCGCCGCAGGATACATTTTCAACGGTTGGGCAGTGGTATTGGGACGGCTCGATCCAATGGGACGGGGAATGGCGGGACTTTTCCAAAAAAGCGGCGTTTGAAAAATTTCTGCTTTTGCCAAAACACATGACGCATGCCGACTGGGTCCTCGCGATGAACCTCAATGACGATGACCCCGAGATCAAGCGCCTCACCGCCGCTGGTTGGAAATTCTGTCACCCCCATCAGGTCGCAAGGACCCCGCGGACCTATTATCAGTTTTTGGCAAACTCCACGGCGGAATTCAGCGCGGTGAAATTGGAGAGCTACGCGCGGTCCGGCTGGTTGAGTGACCGCTCCGCCGTTTATCTGGCCATGGGGAGGCCCGTGATCACAGAATCCACGGGAGCTGAGCGCTATCTGCCCGAACATTCCGGCATGGCGTTTGTTGGCTCCATGGAGGAAGCCGTGGATGCGGCCCACTCAGTGACTATCGACTGGCACTTTTGGTCATGCCGGGCAAGGGCCTGCGCCGTGGAATATTTCGATTCGGTCAAAAACCTCAAAAAGATTCTGGCATGAACAGTAACCCGAATAACGCCAACGTAAGCCCCTGGGACCGCTGGCCCCGCGCTTGCGGGGCCGGCTTCCTAAATTTCTCATAAATTTTTCCCACCAATGATCCAAAAAATTTCATGAGCAAAAAAATCCTTATCATCGGAGCTGGCGCTGCAGGTTTGGCTGCGGCGGATCGCCTGATCCAAAACGGCAAAGAATGCCTTCTTCTTGAGGCCACAGGGCGTGCCGGCGGAAGAATTCAACATCTGGATGGTTTTGCGCCGTGGCCAATCGAGCTGGGTGCCGAGGAAGTGCACGGGCTCGACAACTGCCTGCGCAGGATGGTCGAGGCAGCCGGCACAGACTTTATCACGCATGAAAGCCGGGATGACATCGTGCGCTTGGATGGGCGGATGTATTCCTTGTCTGTGGCCTCGGGAGATCCTGACATGCAAAAGGCCTTTGATTTTATTGGCGGCCTTGACCGGGTGGAGAAGCCGGATTGGACAGCCGAGCAGAGCCTGGTGTTTTCTCAATTCCCGCGCAGGACCCGGCATTATCTGGATTCACGACTGGGTGTCGAACATGGCACCACGCTCAACCGATTGGGGCTGCGAGGATTCAAAACCTACGAAAAAGGCTGGGAAGCTCGCGAAAACAATTACACTCTGAACAAGCCCTATATTTCGCTTTTTGCATCCATGCTCGAACGGGTGCAAGGAAGCCTGAGAGTGAATGCCCCCGTGGAATCCATCATTTGGGGATCGAAGAAACCCTCCGTTTGTCTGCGGGGCGGCGAAATCCTGGAAGCCGATCAGGTGATTGTCACGTCCTCGGTGGCCGTTTTAAGATCCGGGCTCCCCCTCTTTGACCCTCCGCTGCCCCCCGAAAAATGGGAGGCCATTTCCAATATCGGCATGGATACCGGCATGAAAATCCTGCTCCGCTTCCGCGAACGCTTCTGGCCGGAGGAAATGTATTTTTTGCACACCGATGGATTTTTGCCGCAGTTTTGGACCCCCGGGAAATTACGCCACCCGGAGTGTCATGTGCTGACGGCCTTCATTGGTGGCTCCCGCGCTGAGTTCCTCGCCAACCTTGGCTGCGACCCTGTGGCTTTTGCTGTCGCCGAGTTGGATGAGGCCTTCGGTGGCAAAATTGCAAGCCGGCTTTTCCAGGCCGGCCACGTGGCAGACTGGGGAACAGAGCCCTATGTGCAGGGGCTTTACAGTTATCCGATGGCAACCACCACGGACGCCCATCGCGAGAATCTGGCTGCTCCTCTGGCAAACAGGATCTTTTTTGCCGGAGAAGCCACGGATCTCCTGGGGCATACGGGCACGGTTCATGGAGCCATCGAGAGCGGTTGGAGGGCTGCCGACCAGATTTTGAGCCGGAATTAAGTGGTGCCCGCCACGCGGTTAAAAAAATCCATATAACGGGGCGCCATCACCGCCGTCCTGTAAGCATTCCCCGCGGAGCGGGCACGGATGACGGCATTAGCATAAAAGGCCTCGTCGTCTGCCAGTTTCAGCATCAGTTCCAGCCAGGGCTTTACGTCGTCGGCACTCACAGGCATTCGAGTTTCGAGCGTGAGGGAAGAGGGCAAAGGCAGCACGAAGCCGCCGCCGTTTGCGGCTTCCGGCAGTCCGCCCCGGTTGCTGACGATCGGCGGCACGCCGTTGAGCAAGGCCTCCGCCGCGACCCTCCCGAACGCCTCATCGCACACCGACGGCACCAGAAGCACACGCGTCCCCCGGAAGATCTCGGCGGGCGTCGCGACGGCGGGAGCGAACATGAGATTTTCGTGCTGGCGCAGGTCGAATCCGCCTGCCAACCCTGCCTGAACCAACTGCCCGCCTGAGCCACGCGACTCAATAAAGAGCATCGGCAAATCCGGTCGATGCAAGCTTAGTTCCTCCGCAAGTGTTGAAAGAAAGAAAGCCCCCTTCTCTATCGACGGATTGATAGCCGTGAAAAAGATCGGCTCAGGCCCGGTTGCGATCGTTTCAACGAGGTTGATCGGGGGCGGCAGCGCGGTGCTCTCCAGATTGAGCGAGGAAAGATAGGACTGGCGTTGATATTCGCTGCAAGTCAATACGGCATCCATCTCGGAGAGCCAGCGGGCCGACATGTAGCTGCTATTGCGCAGGCCGAATACCACTTTGCAACCGGCGGTCTTGGCCCGGCGGTAACGACTGATGTCGGAATCGTGGCCACCGAATCCCAGAAGCACATCCGGGCGGTGGCTGTCCAGCTCCCGCTGAAAAAGCCGGTTGAATTGGGAACCATGTTCACCCTGCCAACTCGAAACGGAAAAGGCCCCCGTATCGAGAAGCTGGTATTGGACGCCGAAAGTATCCACAAATTCCAACACGGGACGGTCATGCCGGTAAACCCCGCGGTTCGGCGGACGAATCGTGACTGCCAATCCGATATCTTGCAGAAAATCAGCTGTAGCGACTGGATCGACCGCCTCGGTTGCTGTTGTCGCCAAGGCACGCACTGACCAGCCCGAAGCAGCGAGAAACTCGCACGCTGTCCTCATGCAGCGCGCGGCGCCGCTGGTCGGATCGTGTGGCAGCTGCGGCAGAAGCAAAAGCAGCCGCGACATGGACTTCAGACAACGTGGCGAAGCGATCGTTTGCGAATTGTGAGGAAGCCCAAAATAGCGCCCCCGAAAAGCAAACCAAAGGTCGAAGGCTCCGGCACGGTGTTGTAGGAGATCCCCCGGCCTTGTCCTGTCATATCGAGTGTGAGTATTTCATTCTCGCCAAAGTTGGTGACATTGATCTCCAAAAAGGGAGTATAAGAGGAAAATGATGAATCCAAATCCAAATCCATACTGCCTGAATGCACGCCGTAACCGCTCCCGCTGACGGTGTAAGGAGTTGCATTCCCGAGGCCAAAGTTTAAAACCCACGAATCTACCGAGCTCCCCCCATTTGTAGATAAGGTAAAACTGTAAGAAACCGGAATGGTCATATTTGGCGGTAGAGCGGCGCCGGAAATGGTTCCTGCCGCTGGATAAGAGACAAATTGGCCATCACCGAACCCCCCAGCCGTACTAAAGTTCCCGCTGACACTGATGATCACTCCGGTGATGAAGTTATATTTGGGTAATGCGCTCGCCGAAAAATTGGTCTCATCAAAAGTCTCCGAGCCACCCGAAGTGAACCCAGACGCAGAAAAACCAGCAGAGTTGGTAGGGACCTGAAAAGTCGGATCGGCAGCTGCATGAGCAACCGGGGCCAGCGCAAGGGGCGCAATCGCGATCACGGCTGATTTGTTGATGAAAGACCTGGCTTTGCGGAGTAGCGTTTGGGTGGGAAGTGTGTTCATGATAAAAGCAGCTCTACCTGTTGCGTTTATGTGGCGGTTTGGATTGAAGTCAATATAAATAAACGGGATCATAGAACCACTGGTGTGTTTAAAAATGGGGAAGGTCACTCCAACTGGGCACGCTGACTTCCAGCCGGCAACCCCTCATGGCATCGCCCACTATTAGCCGCCCCCTGGAACCCCCTGAAGATGGGAAATTGCTATTGAGATCTTTTTCGCTGGCGAGGCCACAGATCTCCTGGGGCATACGGGCACTGTTCATGGAGCCATCGAGAGCGGTTGGAGGGCGGCCGAGGAGATTCTGACTTCCTGAAGAAAACTTGAATTGGGCTCTTTTTCAGTTGCCAACGCTACCAAATCTCCTATGATACACGACCCGACAGAGCCCCAAACGAGTGGTTTGAGGCTTTTTCCAAGTGGCGTTTCACGCCCTGCGGAAATCGGAAATCAAACAAAACAACAACCCTAACCCGAAACACAAGCCATCATGGCCGCATTGCAAGAACTCATCGCGAACTCCGTTAAAAATTATCGCGAAGGCAGCATCATCAAAGGACACATTCTCGAAGTCCGCCCCAGAGAATTTCTCGTCGACATTGGATACAAAAGCGAAGGCGTGATCCCCGCCAGCGAATTTGACGATGCCGAAGACGTGGAAGTTGGCGACGAAATCGAAGTGCTTCTCGAGCGCCTCGAAAACGACGAGGGCATGGTTGTCCTCTCCAAGGAAAAAGCCGCTGCCCGTCAAAATTGGGAAAAAATTTACGCGGTCTTCAAAGACGAAGGCCTCATCAAGGGCAAAGTCAAAGCCGTGGTTAAAGGTGGACTCATGGTCAACGTTGGCGTGGAAGCCTTTCTTCCTGCGTCCCAGATTGACATCATTCCCCCGAAAGACCTCCAGCAATTTGTCGGCAACACCTACGATTTCCGTATCGTCAAAATCAATGACGATCGCAAAAACGTGGTTCTCAGCCGCCGCGAAATCATCGAGCAGGAACGCTCGGAAAAACGCCAGGCTTTCCTGGCCACGGCCGCTCCCGGCACACGGGTCATCGGTGTTGTGAAAAACATCACCGACTTCGGGGCCTTTGTGGACTTGAACGGCATCGACGGACTCTTGCACGTCACCGACATGTCCTGGGCCCGCCTCACCCACCCAAGTGAAATCCTCAAGGTTGGTCAGGAGCTCGAAGTTCAAATTCTTGAAATCAACAAAGACCGCGAACGTGTGTCTCTGGGTCTCAAACAGATGCAGTCCAACCCTTGGGACAAGATCGAAGATCGTTTCCCGGTGGGTGCCAAAATCAAGGGCAAGGTCACAAACCTCATGCCTTACGGTGCGTTCATTCAGATCGAAGAAGGCGTCGAAGGACTCATCCACGTTTCCGAACTTTCATGGACCAAGCGGATCGCCCGCCCGTCCGACGTTCTGGTCATGGGCCAGGAGGTCGAAGCCGTCGTTCTCGGGGTCAACAAGGAAGAACTCAAAATCTCCCTTGGTGTCCGTCAGCTCGAAACCAATCCATGGGACGAAATCGAAGTTCGTTACATGATTGGCAAGCAGGTCAAAGGCAAGGTCCGCAACATGACCGCTTATGGCGCGTTTGTGGAACTCGAAGAAGGCATTGATGGCATGGTTCACGTCTCTGACGTTTCCTGGACCCGCAAGATCAACCACCCGAGCGAAGCTCTTAAGAAGGGTGATGAAGTCGAAGCCGTTGTGATCGACATCGACAAAGCCAACCAACGCATCAGCCTCGGCATCAAACAGCTCGAAAACGATCCTTGGAAAGAAATCGACGGCCGCTTCAAGATCGGCGATCTCGTTCAAGGCACGGTCAGCAAGCTCACCAACTTCGGAGCCTTCATCCAACTCAAAGAAGAAATCGATGGTTTGGTCCACATCTCGCAAATCAGCGAAGATCGTGTCGACAAGGTCAAAGATGTCCTCAAGGTCGGCCAGGAAGTCGAAGCCCGCGTCATCAAAGTGGACAAAGCCGAGCGCCGCATTGGTCTTTCGATCAAGGCCGCCAACTACGGCGAAGAAGCTCTCCGCAAGGAAGCCGAAGCCATGGACTCCCTGCGTCCCGGCGAAGATATGGTCGGCTTGGCCCAAGCCTTCCAGTTTGCCGAAGAAGAATATCGCCCCGGCGAAGCCAAACCCAAACCCTGATCACACGGCCGGCAAAGCCCGGCATGATCTGGAAAGAATCAACAACCCCCGCCTCCACGCACTCTGCGCGGGGCGGGGGTTTTGATTTCTCGACGGACGGCGAGGGACCGCCATCCCTACCAGTAAAAGGGCGCTTCGCGCTTTCGCCAGCTCGATAATCTTTGGCAGGGCGTGTCAGTCTCCGCCTTCGCAGGGCCTACGGCGAGACAAGCCTAGACCGCCGACGTGTCGTGTCCTGTGTCAGCGTGAACGAAAAACCAAACTCGACAAGGCATCAACGATGACGCTTCAATGTCTTGATGAGCAACACATTTGAAGGTCAGGTCGCAATCGTCACAGGAGCTGGTCGGGGGATTGGCGAAGCCATTGCCAAACGATTGGTTGAGAAAGGGGCGAAGGTTGCGATCGTGAGCCGAACGGAGGCCAATTCCCAAAAGGTCGCCGAGGCCATCAACGCCTCTCACCCGGATTTTGCGAAACCCTACGCAGTCGATGTCGCCGACTTTGACGCCGTGCAAAAAGTTGGCGAGCAAATCCTGGCCGACTTCGGACGTTGTGATGTTCTGGTCAACAATGCCGGAATCACACGGGATACCCTCGCGATGCGGATGAGCTCCGAGGATTGGGACATCGTCCTTGATACAAATTTGAAGGGAGCTTTCAATTTTGCGCGAGCCGTCCTTCGGTCCATGGTCAAACAACGCTACGGACGGATTATCAATATCAGCTCGGTGAGTGGACTCCTAGGGTTGGCAGGTCAGGCCAATTACGCCGCCAGCAAAGCCGGACTCATCGGACTCACCAAAACCCTGGCCCGCGAACTGGCGAGCCGGAACATCACCGCCAATGTTGTGGCCCCGGGGTTTATCGAGACAGATATGACATCAGTCCTCAGCGAAGAAGTCCGCAAAGGGGCACTCTCGCAGATCCCGCAATCGCGCATGGGAAGCGGAGATGACATCGCGGCCGCCGTAGCGTTTTTGTCATCCCCCGAGGCCGCCTACATCACTGGCCAGGTCCTTGCCGTGGATGGTGGCATGAGCATGTGAGAATGGAGTGCGGTGAAACCGATTGACGAGGTCCAGTGGGTTCGGCCCGGTCTGGCCGTTTGGGGTGGCTATGACGCCACAACCAAAGTGGATTGCTGCTCAACCGCCATTCAAACCCCGGCAGGTCTCCTCGTGATTGACCCGATCCCGCTTTCCTCCATGGCCGCTGAAGAGTTGGGGAAACCTTCAGCGATTTACCTCACAAGCGGGAACCATCAACGAGACTCCCTTGCATGGAAAGCCCGGTTCGGCATCCCGATCTTTGCCCCGGAAGATTCCAAATCCGAAGTCGAAGCGGACCACTGGGTCGTTCCCGGCGAAGTGTCCGATCTCGGGGTGCGTATCATTGATTTGCCCGGCGGAGCCACAGGCGAGTCTGCTCTTCTGGTTGATGATGTGTTAATCTTTGGGGATGCGGTGATCCACCTTGATGGTCTGGCGATTCTCCCCGCCAAATATTGCAACAACCCCCGTCAGCTCGCTGAATCCCTGCCCAAGTTGCTGGATTTTTCCTGCTCAACGATCTGCTTTGCTCACGGTTGGCCAATCGTACGAAACGCCAAGGAAGCCTTGGGGAAGCTTATCAGGTAAATTTATGCTACTGTCAGCTTGTGACCTTTTCCTGGTAAGTCTCGGCGATCACAGGCCCGGCGACTTATCCTTTTATTCTACGGACGGCGAGGGACCGCCATCCCTACCATCTCAAGCATTGCTTCGCGCACGGGCCAGCTCGTCAAACAATTGGTAGGGCTGGGCAGTTCCTTGCCCGCCGACTTATTTTCATCACCGCCGATTCAAAGCCCGCACATTGGCGAGCCATGTCACGACCATCACGGAGATCCATGCCGCAATTGTGGCGGAGGCCAGCACGGGCGACTCGGGTAGATATCCAAGTGCGACTGCAGTGTTAAGCAAACCAATCATGAGCACATAAACTCCAGTGAGGCCGAAAAGGATTCTCCCTGCGGGGGCTTTGTTGGTGAACGTGTAGGCAAACGGAAAGGAGATCGCAATGAGCGTCAGCCCGAGGATGAAAAGCGGGGGCAAGTCCAGGGCCAGGCCTCCAAGGAAAAGCGGAAGTCCTGCGACCACACCTCCGCCCACCACCCAGGCTTCCAGTTTTTCAGGAGTGCTGAGGGCATGACGGGCAAACCTGTCGAAGCTGAGTTGGAGGTTGCCAACGGCCCGTGCGACATGAGCCCACAACACAAACAGAAAATAAAGAACCACCACCAGCAGGGCGAGAGGTTTTGGCAGAATGGCATCTGCAATATTCACTGCAAAAATCAGGCCAATGATGATCAACCACTGCTTCCCTTCCGTGAAGCGCTGAAGGAAAAAACAATAGCTCAGGTAGGCGCGATAAAGCGGAGACCGGGCACGAAAGGCCTCTTTCAAACCGTCTTTCGCCGCCTCATTTTCCGCATCCAAACGGAGAGCTTCCAGAAAATGGGCCTCGGCGGCTTGGTTGTCACCGCGCTGAAGGTCTGTCCAGCCTGCGGTGACCCGGGTGTCGGGATCTTCCGGGTTTTGGCTGAGCATGTAAGCCGTCTGGTCGGAGCTTTCCTGCAAACGGTTCTGAAGACGGAGGGCATGCGCCAGTTGATTGGCCGCTGAGGGATTGTCTGGATTCAGGTCGAGGGCCTTGCGTGCCGATGCCTCAGCTTTCGCCCATTGTTTTTGAGAGAGATAAACCGAGGCCCGGGCCGACCAAGCGTAGTCGGAATCCGGCTCAAGCCGAATGGCCTCCTCGACGGACGTCATCGCATCGGAAGGCCGGCGAAGATCCGTGAGTAAGAGACCTCGAAAAGCATGAAAGTCCCCCGCCTCCGGTTCCAGAGACAGAGCCCGATCCATGCTTTCCAGTGCCTCCTTGTGACGGTCCTGGCGGGCTTGGCACACCGAAAGAAAATAAAGAGCGCCCGGGTCGTTCGGCTCTTCAGCGAGAGATTCCCGGAGATACTTCTCCGCTTCCGGGAAACGTCCCTGCTCCAAAAAAACCTGACCCCTCAGGGCTTGAGGAGAGAGACTCATTTGGAAATCCCAAGATAAGTCAGGACGTCGTTATAGAAGCCTCCCTGGTTCGAGTAGAGGGCATAATTTTTTGCGCTTTCGAACCAGGCCTTGGTGGACGGCTTGATCGAAGCCGCCGCCTCCAACAAATCCTTGGTAGAGATCGGGGCGATCTGACCGGACTTCATTGCCTTCGCGAGACCCCGTTCAACAGCCGCGTCAAAGATAGCTTTCAGATCCGCTCCGGAAAAATCTTTGGTCTTTTTGGCCAGGGCCTGGGTATCCAAACCGCTGATCGGTTTCCCTTTGGCGAGAACCTCGATGATGGATGCGCGGGCGGGCTCATCGGGGGGCGGGACAAAGATGATGCGGTCAAATCGACCGGGCCGGCGGAAGGCGGGATCAATATGCCATGGGGCATTGGTTGCGCCCAGGATCAGGACACCTTCATTGTCAGAAGCGGTGCCATCCATCTCCGCCAAAAACTGATTGATCAGGGTGCGTCCGGCGCTTTTTCGAAGGTCACGGCGGTCAGCGGCGAGCGCATCCACTTCATCGAAAAACAGGATGGTTGGTGAGTTTTGACGTGCCGTTTCGAAAATTCCGTGCAGGTTCTTTTCGCTCTCCCCAATGTAGAGATCGAGGATCTGATGAATCCCAATTCCAAGGAAACCGGCATCAATTTCTCCGGCGGCCGCCCGGCTGATGAGAGTTTTCCCGCATCCAGGAGGACCATAAAGAAGAACTCCCCCACCCGCCTTTTTTCCATAAGCTTTGAAGAGATCGGGGTTTTTCAGGGGATAAAGGATTTTCATCCGGATCTCCTCCTTCACAGATTCCATCCCGCCCACATCATCAAATGTCACATCCGGCTTCTCCAGAGGCTGCTCCTCAAAATCTGAGGAGTCGTCATCATTCGCCTCCCAGCCATCGCTCGTGACCCTCCCTCTCCTGGCCTCGTCATTCGCGGAGGATTTTGTCGCGGCACCCTGAATATAAAGCTCCTGTTCCAAGCCCACGTCCTGACGGCCTCCGGGGAGCTGCAGTGATTTCTCATAACACTCCAAAGCGCGTGCGCGATGCCCTTCTGCCATAAACAATCGGCTCAGTTGAAGCCATGCGTCCGCATTTTTCGGGGCGGATTCCACAAGCGATTCCAACCTCACAATGGCTTCCGAGGTTTTTCCGGATTGATGGAGCGCACGCGCCAACCCGATTTTCGCCTGGGACTGGGTCACGTCCAACTCCGCAGCCTTGCGAAAAGCATGAACCGCGTCGTCCGGTGCAAACTCCGAAAGACAGGCTTCACCAAAAAGTATCAATAAGGGCACGTTCTCCGGAGAGAGACGCAGCGCTTCTCTGAGTTGCTCGACTTGTGACATGACACGAAACCATGGACTGCCAGGAAAAATTGGGGAACCAAAAAATCCACAAAGGTTTTGTTGCCTGGCAAAATCGGGAATCGCGTTTGACTTTTCCAGAAAATGAATTCTCGTTCATATTGTGAACAGTCATTCAATCGCTTTGAAAGCAAAACCAACATTCCGGCAGAAAGCCAGGGACGAGGGGCGCAAAGTGATCCTGAAAGCGGCGGAATCTGTTTTTTGCGAGCATGGATACCATGAGGCTTCCTTGACAGAGATTGCAGGTCTTTCGGGGTTCGCGGTTGGCACGTTGTATCTTCACTTTGAGGACAAGGCCGACCTTTATGGCAGCCTCCTTGTTGAAAAAATGAAGACGATGGTCGCGAATTTTGAAGAGGCGCTAAGTTCTGAGGGTCCGGCCTCCAAGAGGCTCCGTCTTGCGGTGCATTCCCAATTTCAGTTTCACGATGCAAATCAGACGTTTTTTGAGATTTTTCTGCATCAGCACCAGGTCCAATCCTCGCCGTTGCACCGCAGCCATTGGCAGGAAATGGAAAAGCTGAAAATCATGCTTCTCACGGCGATTGAGAAATCCATTGTTCTCGGGCAGAAAGCCGGAGAATTCCGCTCCGGTTCCCCGCGACTTTTTGCCGTGGCCTTTCTTGGGGTGACCCTGCAAATGATCCGTCAATGGATCCGGGAAAAAGGTTCGGGCCGCCTCACCGACTCCGCAGATTTTGCGGCGGACTGCTTCCTGCATGGTGCTGCCACTTCACGCTTATGAATAACTCAATCCTACTCCTGCCTGCGGCCATTCTCCTTACGGCCTGTGGAAAACCCGCGGCACAGAATCCAGGCCCGCCCCCCCCGGTTCCTGTGGAAACGGCACTGGCAGAAATGAAGGTCCTGCCCATTGAGATGAAAGCCATCGGGACGGTCGAGCCCATCTCAACGGTTCAGCTGAAATCCAAGGTGCAAGGGGAAATTCTGGCGGTTCATTTTGAAGATGGGGCACAGGTCAAAGCAGGCGACCCGCTTTTCAGCATCGATCCTAGAACCTTTGACGCCGCCCTGAAGCGTGCGGAGGCCAACTTCGCGATTGCTGAAGTTGCAGCTAAGAACGCGCTGGAGCAGGCCGATCGCTACTCGACACTGATCAAAAGCGGAGTGGCTTCGAAAGAGCAAACCGCCCAGTTTCTCACCACGGCCGAATCGCAAAAATCCGAACTCGCCGCCCGCCAGGCCGACCTTGACGAGGCGCGTCTCTCCTTGGAATGGACGCGGGTCACCGCTCCGGTGTCCGGTCGGGCGGGGGCCGCCCTGCTCAAACCCGGCAATATTGCCCAGCCAAATATCGACACCCTCGCCATCATCAACCAAATGCAACCGATCTATGTCGGTTTTTCCATGCCGGAAAACTCGCTCAGCGATGTGCGCGAATGGATGAAAGACGCCAAACCTTCTGTCAGCGCCTTTGATCCGGATTCCGGCAAGCTTCTGGGGGCCGGTGAGTTGGACTTCATTGACAATGCTGTTGACCGTGCCTCCGGGATGATCGCTTTCAAAGCCACATTCCCAAATGCCGACGAACAACTCTGGCCTGGTCAGTTTGTGGATGTGACCGTCAAGCTGGCTGAGGAAAACGGCTTGGTCATTCCCACGATTGCCATCATGGAAGGTCAGCAGGGGGCTCAGGTTTTTGTGGTCAAGGATGGGACCGCCGAACTGCGGAAGGTCCGTGTGGCCCGTGCGGTCGGCGATTTATCCATGATCAGCGACGGTCTCGAACCCGGCGAGAAGGTGATCACGACAGGGCAGCTGCGGGTAACCTCCGGAGGCAAAGTTCAGCCAAAACCCATGCCTGAATCTGCAGCCATCTCAACAACAACACCAACAACGACCGCTCCATGAGCCTGACGGATCCCTTCGTTCGCCGGCCCATCATGACAACGCTTGTCATGATGAGCATTCTTGGCTCCGGGCTTCTTGCCTATTTGCAGCTTCCCGTCAGCGATCTTCCCAGCGTGGATTTTCCAACCATCAGCGTGTCGGCCAGTCTTCCCGGCGCCAGCCCCGAGACGATGGCCTCTGCAGTGGCTCTCCCGTTGGAGAAAGAATTTTCCACGATTGCGGGGATTGAGTCCATGACCTCGACGAGTTCGTTGGGCAGCAGTTCCATCACGATCCAGTTTGATCTCTCAAGGAACATTGATGCGGCGGCTCAGGACGTCCAGGCAGCCATCTCTCAAGCCCAGCGGGATCTGCCCACGGACATGCCGGCGCCGCCATCTTTCCGGAAGGTCAACCCCGCCGAGCAGCCCATTCTTTTGCTCGCGGCCTATTCAGATTCTTTGCCTCACAGCAAGGTGGATGAGTATGCGGACACCCTTCTGGCACAGCGGCTCTCCACGATTCTCGGAGTTGCCCAGGTTGATCTTTACGGATCTCAGAAATACGCCGTGCGCGTGAAGGTCGATCCCCGCGAGTTGGCAGCACGCGGCATCGGTTTTGATGAGGTGGAGGAGGCCATCGCCGAAGCCAACTCCAATGCTGCCACAGGCGAACTCGACAAAGGCGTCAAATCCCGCACGATCAAGGCCACCGGCCAACTGACCAGTGCCGAGGATTTCCGCGAATTGATTGTCTCCTATCGTGAGGGGTTTCCGGTTCGCCTCAAACAAATCGCCACGGTCCTGAACAGCGTCGAGGATGAGAAAAACCTTGGTTGGTACAATGACACACGGGGAGTGGTTCTGGCCATCCAGCGCCAGCCCGGAGCGAACACGGTGGCGGTTATTGATCAAATTCTCAAAGTCCTTCCCACCTACGAGGCCCAACTCCCGGGAGGCCTGAAGCTGGACATCCTCTACGACCGGTCAGCTTCCATTCGGGAATCCCTCCACGATGTGGAATTCACGCTCGTTCTTGCCATTGCTCTGGTGGTCTTGGTGATTTTCATTTTCCTTCGCAATGTCCGGGCCACCCTGATCCCCAGCGCGGCGATTCCCCTCTCCATTATCGGGACGTTTGGCGTGATGTATTTGCTGGGCTTCAGTGTGAACAATTTTTCGCTGATGGCGATGATCCTCGCCGTGGGGTTTGTCGTTGATGATGCCATTGTTGTTCTGGAGAATATTGTCCGTCATATTGAAAAAGGGGAAACGCCCATGGAGGCGGCCATCAAGGGGGGAAGAGAGATCAGCTTCACGATTCTTTCCATGACCCTCTCCCTCGCGGCAGTCTTTATTCCCGTTCTTTTTATGGGGGGGATCCTTGGGCGCCTCCTCAACGAGTTTGCAGTGACCATTGCCGTTGCGATCCTTCTCTCGGGGTTCATCTCGCTCTCCCTGACCCCCATGCTTTGCAGCCGGTTCCTGAAGCAAGTCCACACAACCAGCAACAACCCCGTTTTCAAATGGTCCGAATCCATTTTTGCGGCCGTTCTTTCCGGCTACGAAAAAACCCTTCGGATCGCCCTTCGTCATCACCTGTTCGTCACGGGCACTGCCATTCTTCTGGCTGCGGCCACTGTCTGGCTTTTTCTGATTGTGCCAAAGGGATTTCTTCCCAATGAGGATGCCAATCGTATCATGGTGACCACCGAGGCGGAGCAAGGGGTTTCTTTTGAAAAGATGGTGGAGCTTCAGCAGGAAGCAGCGGCCATTGTGAGCAAAAATCCCCATGTCAAGGGATTCATGTCCCGCATCGGGGGCGGCTCGCAAGGCCGTGCGGGAAATACGGGCCGGCTTTTTCTGACGCTCAAACCACGGAACGAGAGGCCTCCGATTGATGACATTATTCGACAGCTCCGCAAGGATCTTTCCGGCATTGCGGGGCTGAAAGTGTTTCCTCAAAATCCCCCGTCCATCCGCATCGGTGGCATGCAATCCAAGAGCCTCTACCAGTTCACTCTGTTCGGCCCTGATCTTCCCATGCTGTATTCAGCCGCCGAGCAGATGGAAACGCTCATGAGGGACGTTCCGGGGGTGGTTGATGTCACCAGCGACCTGCAAATCACAAGCCCCGAGGTCCTCGTCGACATCAACCGCGACAAGGCCTCCAGCCTGGGTGTGAGTGCAGCCCAAATTGAGCGCACACTCGGTGCCGCTTATGGAGCCCGTCAGGTCTCAACCATCTACACCCCGAATAATCAGTATCAGGTCATCATTGAAGCAGATGAAGACTTCAAACGCGAGGCCGCCGATTTGTCGCGTCTTTATGTGCGCAGTTCCACCGGTCGCCTCGTGGCGCTGGATGCCATCGCAAAATTTAAAACCCAGGTCGGCCCGCTCACTGTCCAACATCTGGGTCAGCTTCCTGCCGTGACCCTCTCCTTCGACCTGGCCAAAGGCACCTCCCTCAGTGATGTCGTGCCGGTCATTCAACGATTGGCGAAAGAAAATCTTGATGCCCAAATCAGCAGCCAGTTCCAAGGCACCGCGCAAGCCTTTCAAGCCTCGCTGAGCAATCTGGGACTGCTCCTGCTGATGGCCGTGATTGTGATCTATATTATTCTTGGAATCCTCTACGAAAGTTTCGTGCATCCTCTCACCATCCTCTCCGGCCTTCCCTCCGCGGGGTTCGGAGCCCTCCTCACACTTTACCTTTTTGGCATGGAGCTCAACGTCTACGGATTTGTTGGACTTCTCATGCTCATCGGCATTGTGAAGAAAAACGCCATCATGATGATTGATTTTGCCTTGGAGGCGCAACGCACGGAGAACGCCACCCCGGAACATGCCATTTTTGAAGCCTGCCTTGTGAGGTTCCGGCCGATCATGATGACAACCATGGCCGCTATGATGGGAACCCTCCCTATCGCCCTGGGCATCGGTGCCGGCGGGGACGTCCGCCAACCCCTCGGCCTCGCAGTTGTCGGGGGCCTGGTCATCTCCCAAGTCGTCACCCTCTACATCACGCCGATTATTTATCTTTATATGGAACGGCTGAATCACCGGAAACGCAAAAAACCGGAATCAACAGTGAAATCAACAAAGCCCAACCAAAACCTGGCCCCCGTCTGACCATCTTTGGTGTTCGACTTCACAGCCTGTTGGAGCTGGCAAAGCACGCTTTCCGGGCGTAGCATTCGATATAGAACTTCAAGGACAGTGTGAATGGCCTCCCTCGCAACCACGGCTTTTTTGACGTCCCGCGAACACGCGTTGGCAAGATTCGCCTGGCTTGTCTTGTGCTGATATTGGTGGGGGTGGCGATCTTCAGCAAGGCGCAGGTACTTTTATACTACGGGCTCTATAGCCCCAGAGAAGGTGACATCGTTTTTCAATCTCTTCCCAAAGGGGAGTTGGTGGATGCCATTGAAGGCGTTACTGAGTCGAAGTTTTCCCATTGCGGCGTGGTCTTGAGAGATGGAAACAGGTGGGTGGTAGTTGAATCAATTTTGAGTGTGCGAAAGACCCCGCTGCTAACATGGCTGCAACGCGGCAAGAACGCCGGGTTTGCCGTGTACCGGCTTCGTCCCGAGTTCTCAATGCACATCTCTGATTTCAAAGCCAACCTCATAAAATTCCTCGATTTTCCTTACGACTACAGCTTCGAAATGTCTGACCACTCGATTTACTGTTCGGAGCTGATCTATGACGCATTTGAACAAACCACTGCCGAGAAAATGGGCACCCTGGAAACCTTGGGAGATCTCAATTGGCAGCCCTATGAGGAAAACATCCGCGCACTGGCTGGCAACACCCTTCCTCTGGATCGCGTGATGATCACACCTGTATCTCTCTCAAAAGCCACACAAATCCAGCCGGTGTTCCGCATGGGATTCTGAAACAATTTCCGCATCTGCTAACCATTTCAAGGTTTTGGTTTTGTCCGGTAACGGTTGACCCTGGGTCCGCAATCGCGTGTGATAGAATTCAATGATAACCTTCGGTCAATCCGAAACCACCTACGAGTCGACTTTAAAGCACGCATTTGGTTACGAGTCGTTTCGTCCCATGCAGCGGGAGATTATTGCTGCGGCGATGGAGGGAAAGGACGTGTTTGCGCTGCTCCCGACCGGGGGCGGAAAGTCCTTGTGTTTTCAACTGCCGGCGCTTCTTCGCGAAGGGCTGACCATTGTGGTTTCACCGCTTATTGCCCTCATGAAAGATCAGGTGGATCAACTCGATGCGGCTGGCGTATCCGCCACGTATTTGAACTCCTCCCTTCGGGAAACGGAAGCACGTGAGCGCCTTCGCGGCCTGCATGAAGGCCGCTTCCGCCTGCTCTACGTGGCTCCGGAACGCCTCATGCTGGAGCAATGGAAAGAGAATCTCCGCGCATGGAATGTGACATCCATTGCGATTGATGAGGCCCATTGTATTTCGGAATGGGGTCATGACTTCCGGCCGGAATACCGTCAGATCTCGAAACTCCGTGATCTTCTTCCTGACGTTCCTGTCATGGCCCTCACCGCAACCGCCACAGGCCGGGTCCGGGCGGACATTATCGAACACCTCCGACTTCGGGACCCCTCGGTGTTTGTGTCGAGCTTCTTTCGCCCCAACCTCAGATATCGGGTGGAGCAAAAAAATGTCCCCCTTTCCCAGATTTCAACCTTTGTCGGGGAGCGGCCCGGTCAGAGCGGGATCATCTATTGCGCTTCCCGGGCCGCCACTGAACGCGTCGCAGAAGCGCTAGATGCACGGGGGATTCCCGCCCGCCCCTATCACGCCGGGCTGACGGCCTCCCAACGTTCGGAAAACCAAGAGCTTTTTATCCGAGATGAGGTCCCCATCATTTGCGCGACCATTGCCTTCGGAATGGGGATCAACAAACCCAATGTGCGGTGGATCATCCATCATGATCTCCCCAAAAACATGGAGGGTTATTATCAGGAAACCGGTCGGGCGGGTCGGGACGGCCTGCCTTCGGATTGTTTGCTGCTCTTCAGCGCCGGAGATGCCGCCAAACAAACCCACTTCATCGACGAAATCACCGACGAAGAGGAGCGTCAGGCGGCCCGCGATCAACTAAGGCGAATGATCACCTACGCCGAATGTCCGAACTGCCGGTGGTGGAATTTGCTCTCCTACTTTGATGAAACCCCGTCCGGGGATGGCTGCGGGAACTGTGACAATTGCACAGATCCGCGCGAAACCTATGATGGTACCCTGCACGCCCAGAAGTTGCTCTCCTGTGTTTATCGCATCGGACAAGTCACGCGGTTCTCGACGGGGCTTAACCATGTCATTGATGTGCTCACCGGCTCACAAAACGAAAAGATCCGAAAGTGGGGACATGACCAACTTTCCACGCACGGCATCGGCAAAGACCTTGGTCGTGCTGAATGGGCTTCGCTGGGGCGGGAACTCATTCGCCTCGGGTTGCTAGCTCAGGCTGCAGGGAAGTTCCCCACCGTGGAGATCACAGAGGAAGGCACTGAGGCCCTGCGCTCACGTCGGATGATCCGGCTGACCCGTCCCCTTGTTGTTCCGGCACAGAGAAAACGCCGTGAAACCCCGGGAACCATTGCCTGTGACGAAGCTCTCTTTGAGCGGCTGCGCGTGCTGCGGAAAAAGCTCGCGGATGAACGGGGAGTTCCGGCTTATGTGGTTTTGGGGGATGTCACCTTGCGCCAGATGGCACGGGATTATCCCACCACTCCTGACGCCATGGCGCGGATTCCCGGATGGGGCGAGAAAAAGCTCGCGCAATTTGCGAAAGAGTTTGCTGATGAAATTGCGGAGTATCGATCAGACGCTGCCTCATGAGCTCTCACAAAGCATGCTGGCACGTCGGCTACTATGCCTTATGATGCCAAAGTCATGAAAGCCGATCACGAACTTCATCCACTGCAGGTTGATGAGACGCATGTCCTCCGAAAAAAAGTGGCAACCGGCTAAAGCGGCCCGGCGAATGGTTATCGGGGCCGCTCGACGAAGGATTGAGCGCCGGAACCCCGAATGGAATGCGGCCACAATCCAAACCGAACTCAGCCGTTTTCTGATCCGTGCAAGAACCTGACCTGATAGACCTGTTTCAAGCCGGATTCTATTCTTCCTTGATGATCTCAATCTGCTCCGCGGACCGGATCACAATTTGGGGTTGCTCGGATTTGTAGAGTTCAATCGGGCCGCTGACTTTGACCTTTTGATTCCGGAACGTGTCAAAGCCGCTTGGAAAACTTTCGTAATTCTGGCGGAAGATCACCGCCACAAAGCCTTTTTTCTTGGGCATCCCGATGTTGATGAAGGTGATCCCCCCATCCTGGGTGGTGCCCACGTCGGTCACCTGACCAACCACCACGGCTGGCGTCCCGACTTTGGCGCGAAGAGCATCCAAATCCACCGCATCGATTGGTGCAACTTCCTCGGAAGCCACGGCAGAAAAAGAAAGAAGCAGAAGAAGTGTCAGGGAGGTTGCGATTTTCATGCTGACCATCCTACAGCTTACGACCTCATTTGAAAACACAGAAGTCAGCAAAGGAATGAGGCGGAAAAAAGGCGGCAGGTAAGGAACTGGTGTCAGGACTTTGGTTGCGGGGTTTTTTCACAGGGCCTTCAGCATCGACAAGTGGGCGGGCATGGGACTGCCCGGCCCTACCATCAAAGGGGTGCTTCGCGTGTGCGCCGGCCCGTTCTTCGTATGAGTATGAGGCTCCTGGTGGCAGGAGAGTTGCGCAATAAAAAGAAACTGATATACCCTGCGAATCTATGAAAGGAAAACGCATCCGGCACGGTCTTCTCGCAGCAATTTTGATCAGCATAACATGTCCGTCCTTTGCCGAGCTTCCGCCGTCGGTTTACGAAGCCAGACAAAAAGCGGCCCCCGAATCCTTAAAAATTGAAATCCTCCGGGTGGAGATTGAGCCGGGCGAGCAGTCGGACCAACAAAAAGTCGAGGCGGTTGCCATGGTCACAAGCGTCGAACGCACAGCCTCCGAGCTCAAGCCAGACCAAATCATCAATATCTCCTACATCATCACCGACCGGGCCCGTGGTTACGCTGGTCCTGGGGAAATCCCTCTCCTCATCGAAGGAGAGAGCTCTGTGGCTTATCTCGCGAAGGACGAAAACGGACCCGGCTATCTCCCTGTCGCAGGGGTCATGAGTTTTCAGAATTTTTAAGCTGCCAAATTTTCTTCCAGCCACGTGTGGGCAGCGGAGAGGGCTTCTGTCATTTTTGCGGGAAGTTTTCCACCGCCCCGGGCATTATCAGGTTTCCCTCCGCCTTTTCCACCAACGATCGGGGCCACAGCCGTAATCAGCTTTCCGGCCTGAACCTTTGACTGAAAATCTTTGCTGACCGTTGCCACAAGAGCCACGGAATCCGGAGCGCTTGAGCCGGCGAGGAGAATGATTCCTGAAAAGTTGGATTTCAAGGCATCGGCGATCAATTGGAGTTGGTCGCCATCGGCTCCGGGGATCTCTGAAACAATCACGGGAACGCAAGCCAAGGTTTTGGCTTCTGAGATCAGTGTTGATGCGAACCCGGACGCCTCACGTTGGCGGGCGGCGTGCAAGGATTTTTCCAAGGCCTTTGTCTGCTCATGGAGTTGATCGATTTTCTTTTCGATATCAGCGAGCGGGGCGTTCAATTTGGCAGAGATGGCAAGCAATCTTGCTCCGTCCCGGGTGGCATGGGAAAAGGCTTCAAGTCCGGTGATGGCCTCCATGCGGCGCACGCCTGCGGCAATCGCAGCTTCCCCGAGCAGTCGGAAAAGCCCGATCTCGCCGGTGCTCCGAACATGGGTCCCACCACACAGCTCCATGGAATAGCCATCAAGAGCCTGCGGTTTTCCACCAATCTGAACAACCCGTACCCGGTCTCCATACTTGTCGCCGAAAAACTGTTGGATTTCCTGACGCCCTTTCACCTCTTCGTAGGGAACCTCAATCCAACTCACGGTTTCATTGTCGAGAATGCGCTCATTCACGAGGCGCTCAACATCCTGCACCTGGGAGGGTGTCAGCGGAGCACTGTTAAAATCGAACGTCAGCTTGTCGGGTCCAACAAAAGAACCTTTCTGAGAGGCCTCGCGGGAGACGACTTCATGGATAGCCCAATGCAGCAGGTGGGTTGCCGAGTGATGGCGTTCGATCGCCAACCGGCGCTCGCGATCAAGAATGACGGAAACAGTCGCCCCCGGTTCAGGAAAATCGCTTCCTTCCAGCAAATGGAGCCACGTGTCTCCGGTCTTGCGGGTTTCTGAAACGGTCCACGTGTTGGCGCCATGAGAAATGATGGCCCGGTCTCCAACCTGACCGCCCATCTCGGCGTAACAAGGGCTCACATCAAGGATCACCGCCGTGCGATCCTTCAGGGCCACCACCTCCAACACCCTGGCATCGGACTCGCTCTGGTCAAACCCCACAAACTGGGTAGGACCTTTGGTTTCGATTTTGGAAAGTTCGATGACCTGCTTTTTCTGGGAAGCGCGGGCACGGGCGCGCTGGGCATCCATCAATTCCTCAAAAGCCGGAGAATCCACAGAAAAGCCCCGCTCGCGGGCCATCAACTCCGTGAGGTCCAATGGAAATCCCTGCTCATCATAGAGCTTGAACGCAAAGGCCCCCGAAATTATGGCGCCGGCCTCAAGGCTTCGGATTTCTTTTTCAAAGAGATCAATGCCTTTATCGAGCGTGCGATTGAAGGCTTCCTCCTCCATGTGCAAGACTTCCTGAACATGACGCTGCCGCGCACGGATTTCTGGAAAGGCTTCCCCCATGGTGCGGACAAGCACATCGGTGAGTTTGTAGAAGAACGGCTCGTGGAAACCGAGGGTGCGCCCATATTTCACCGCCCGGCGGAGGATCCGGCGGAGAACGTAGTTCCGGTCTGTGTTGCCTGGCGAGATGCCGTCCGCAATCGCAAAGCTGAGAGTCCGGATATGATCGGCGATCACGCGAAACGCAATGTCTGTTTCAATGACCGCTGCAGGCGCCTCATCCGTCGGAAGTGTGCTGGAATATTTTTTGCCGCTGAGGATTTCGATTTCATCAAAAATGGGCCGGAAAATATCGGTCTCATAGTTGGATATCCTGGCATCCGCAAAATTGCTGAAATTTTTGGTGCCCTGCATGATCGATGCGACCCGCTCAAAGCCCATGCCGGTGTCCACATGACGTGCCGGCAATTCGGAGAATGTGCCATCAGGGTTGGCGTTGAACTGAATAAAAACCAGGTTCCAGATTTCCATGCATCGGGCATCCCCGGTGTTCACCAGCTTTCCGCCCGTGTCTCCCAAAGGCGTGAGGTCCACATGCAACTCGCTGCAGGGACCGCAAGGCCCGGTGTCACCCATCATCCAAAAGTTGTCTTTTTTGTTTCCTCCGACGATATGAACAGCGGGGTCCAGTCCTGCCTTCTCGAACAAGCCGGACCAAATGGCGTGGGCCTCTTGATCGAAGGAACTGGGATCCCCCGCCTCCGGTTGATAAACCGTGGCGTAGAGGCGATTGGCCGGAAGCCCCCACCGCTCGACAACCAATTCCCAGGCCCAGCGGATGGCCTCCTCCTTGAAATAGTCACCAAAGCTCCAATTCCCCAACATCTCAAAAAAGGTGTGGTGATAAGTGTCCAAACCGACATCTTCGAGGTCATTGTGCTTCCCGCCCGCCCGGATACATTTCTGGGTGTCTGCCGCGCGTGGCGGGTCATAAGGACACCCCTTCTCCCCCAAGAAAATCGGGACAAACTGATTCATCCCCGCATTGGTAAAAAGCAGATTCGGGGAATCCGGCATCAAGCTCGAAGAAGGGACAATCGTATGCCGTTTCTCGCGAAAAAATTCGAGGAAGGATTTGCGCAGGTCGGAAGAGGTCATGGGAATCCAAGAGAAGACCCTGCCAACACGAATAATTCAAGCTTCCAGAGCAACTGCTAAGAGGTGTGCGGCCGAAATGATTGATTGTCTCTTTATTGGTAGCGCTGTCTCGCCAAAGCAAAAAGTGGGCGGGCAAGGGACTGCCCAGCCCTACCATCAAAGGGGCGCTTCATGTGAGCGTCAGCACATTTTTAAGATTGGTAGGGCGCGTCAGTCCCTTGACCGCCCACTTTTTGTTTCACATCACTTCCAGATCAACCAGGATTTCCCGATCCTTGGCACCATTCACCGGGCCAATGATGCCGCGTTTTTCCATGATATCGACGATACGGGCTGCGCGTGAGTAGCCCAGTCGCAAGCGCCGCTGGAACATGGAGGTCGAGGCCCGGCGTTCTTGACGCATGATGTCGAGGCACCTGTCCAGCAGCTCTTCGTCCTCATCCGTGACATCTTCCTCCTCTTCAGAATTGGACTGCAATTTGTCATGGATGCTGGACTCGAAGGAAGGCTCCGCTTGCGAGGCCACAAAATCAACCACACGATGAATTTCCTCGTCAGTCACCAACACGCCTTGCGCCCGGAGGAGTTCAGAAGATCCCGGGGGCAGATACATCATGTCGCCCTGACCCAACAATTTTTCGGCGCCCTTTTGATCAAGAATCACACGGCTGTCCAAACCGGAAGCGACTTGGAATGCGATCCGGCTGGGGATGTTGGCTTTGATGATGCCCGTGACCACATCCGCGCGGGGCGTCTGAGTGGCCACAATCACATGGATTCCGGCAGCACGGGCCATCTGGGTGATTCTGGCAATGGCACCCTCCACATCGGCGGGAGCGGTTTGCATAAGATCCGCCAACTCGTCCACGATGACCACAATGTACGGCATGTGTTCTGGAACAATGACGTCACCATCTCTGGCATTGCGAACCGGCGCTGGGAGGGGTTCCTCATCGGCAAGTTCGTCCTCTTCGCCCGAAACATCTGTTTCCGGTTTGACCGCAGCTTTGGCATCCGTTTCCGCAGAGTCTGCTTCGGGGGTTACCGGAGCCGGACGGGGACGATCATTAAAACCAATCACATTCCGCACCCCCACCTTCGCAAAGATTTTGTAGCGCAGTTCCATCTCATCAACCACCCACTTGAGAGCCATGAGAACTTTTTTTGGGTCCGTGACGACAGGTGTCACCAAGTGGGGCAGCTTGTTGTAGATCTGCATTTCCACGACTTTGGGATCGATCATGATAAATCGCAGTTCCTCGGGCGTGAAGCGGAAGAGGAGGCTGGCGATGATGGAATTAATGCAGACACTTTTTCCGCTTCCTGTGGTTCCGGCAACCAGGCAGTGGGGCATTTTGGCGAGATCGGCGATGATGGGTTTGCCGTAAACATCTTTCCCCAGGCCAAGAGGCAGGCGACCGCCGGAGTGCAGCCATTCATCAGTTTCCAGCAGTTCGCGAAGAGTGACCTTCACTTTTTTGGCGTTCGCCAATTCGATACCAACGGTGTCCTTACCCGGGATCGGGGCCAGGATATTGATACGGGCCGCCCTGGTCGCGCGGGCGATGTCACGTTCCAAATTGGCGATGCGGTCCACGCGAACCCCTTTGACCGGCTTCACCTCATACCGGGTGATCGTTGGGCCATACGTGATATCCCCGGCCGTGGCTTCAATGCCGAATTCCGCCAAGGTGGCGAGGATTGTGGACTGCATCGATTTGAGCTCCTCATGATCGGTGGGAACACGCCCTTCCATATCCTGGGCATCCAGCAAATCGAGCGGGGGGAGTTGATAGTTTTCCAATCGAAGGCTCGTCAGGGACGGCTGGGAATCGGTGTTTTTTGGACGGGAACGCGCGGCTTCAATTTCCGCCAACGAAGGGCGTTTGGTTGGCGGCGCGGTGCCATCAAAGATTTGTGGCTCGGCCGCCGGGGTTCCTCCACGCACTTCCACGATAGGAGTGGGTTCCTGCTTGGACTTCTTGCTTTTTTTCTCAAGCTTCTCTGCCTTTTTGGCGAGTTCCTTGCGCTCAACCTCAATTCGCTCGGCCTCTTCCATGCCTGCGAGCTTGCGCTTGCGGGCTTCTTCGGCCCGCGTTTTGGCAGCATGCCACGCCTCGCGCATCACGTGAATCGGATGAAACCCAATGGCCAAAACCAGACTCACCAAATACAGCACCCACAACACCGCCGGGGCTCCCACCGGTCCCAGGGACCCTCCAAAGGCTTTTTCTCCAACCCACATCCCGATCCATCCCCCCGGACCTTCAAGCCGGAGCGCTTCCCGCCAGCCCTGAAGAAACCAACCCTGCATTTGAATCAGACAGGCCCCGGTGACCACCATCAAAACACTCCAACCAAAACGCTCCCGCATCCGGAATCCCCGAATGGACAACTTTGCCAGCCCGTACCCCCCACTCACAATGATCCAGAGGTAGGCCGCCGCCCCAAAGAAAAAATACAGATATCCGGCGACAATAGCCCCCACCACCCCACAAAGATTGTGGGTGACCTCCTTCGCCGCATTGGTCCAGCCAATCAGAGGCACCCATTTCGGGATATCCTGCGGGTCATAAGAAATGAGGGCGATGGGGAGAAGCACGGCGAGCCCGATCAGCACCAAGCCGATCACTGCATCCCACGTGCTTCCCATGCGTGATTTGTTTGCCATGAATTGAACGCGATATCTTGCCTGATCCCGGCCCTCACCGCAAGGATTCGTCTATAGCCAAGCGATACGGGTCTTTCAAATGCGGGTGTCTGTTCTCAGAGCCAATTCCGGGACTGAAGCCTTGCAAGCTCAGCAAAGGCTCTGGCGGGTCCAGAGAGACTCCGTCCCCGAGCCCACATCAGGCCGACATTCAGCGGCTTCTGTTTGTCCGAAATCCGGATACCCCGCAAGTTGGGAGACAACTGGCGGATGGGGACAAACTCGGGAAGGAGAGTGGCAACATGGCTGCTCTCCAGAATGTGGAGAATGGTGCTCAGCGCATTGTTGTCCAAAACAATGTTGGGACGCAGGCGGTATTTACGGAAAAGAAGATCGATCAGATTCCGCATATGGTAACGGGTCGGCAGCATGACCAGGCGAAGGTCGGTGATCATTTTTAAATCCACACTCTTGTGTTTCGCCAAAGGATGCTTGCTGTCCACGATCAGTTGAAAGTTTGAGGAAAGGAGTTTTTCATAAACAATCGTAGGTGCGGAGTGACTCAAAAATCCCACCCCAAGATCGAGTTGTCCCCGCTCCAGCTGCGTCTCAATATCCAGCGCAGATTGCTCTTCCATCACCAGATGTACGCCGGGATGTGCGGTATGAAATTCTTTGCTGAACGCCGCAGCGAATGCCAAATTGCAGACCGGCACAAGTCCGACGGAAACGGTCCCCCTGCGCACACCCTCCACATCGGAAACCAGCCTCACAGACTCCTCGCATCGATGAAGGACTTCGCGGGCCTCCGCCTCAAAGAGCCGCCCGGCTTCGGTTTTCTGAACCCGATGGCCATTCCGGTCGAGAAGCTTGGACCCCACAATACGCTCCAACTGCGCAATCTGTCGGCTGATGGCCGGTTGGGTTACCGAGAGCCGCTCTGCTGCGCGGGTGAAGGAACCGGTCTCTGCCACGGCAATAAAAAAACGAAAATGTCTTAACTCCAGGATTTCTTCGGACACGCCAGACATCCTGAGTCCTTCCGGCCGGCTGATCAACTCTGCAAACCGGCGACGTTACTGATGCATTTGACATGATCCAATCCATTACTGATACTCATGACACTATTACTTGTTGCCATGACTAAAGCCTTCCTTCTTCCCGTGTTGGTTTTTGTTTGGATTGCGACAATCTCAGTCCTCCATGGCTTCATGAATCTTGGGTGGACAGCCCGAGGGTCTTCGGATGGTGCCTCCTTGGTCCAGATTGGATTTTTGCCGGTTACCTGTCATTTGACCTGTCCTGTGACGGATTTTATTCGTCGCGAGACGCGAGGCAGCGGTCTTTTTCAGCCCATAAAATTTAACAGCTGGCCTGAGCTGAAAGAGGCTTTTCTTGCCAGGAAAACCCAAGCCACCTTCCTCCTTGCCCCAATGGCCATTGCTCTTCGGGAGCAGGGGGTGCCCATTAAGATCGTGTATTTGGGGCATCGTGACGGAACCGCCGTTGTGGTGCATCGTGAATCTTCCATCCGGAATTTTTCGGATTTGCGGGGAAAAACCATTGCCGTTCCCAACCGCTTCAGCAACCAACGCCTCTTGATATTCCGGGCCTTGAGAGATGCGGGTGTTCCAATTTCCGAGGTCAACCTTGTCGAGATGCCGCCTCCCGACATGCCGGCAGCGCTGAGCGTGAAGGCGGTGGATGCGATTTGCTCGGGAGAACCCTTCATGGGACAGGCCGAGTTGGATGGTTATGGACGGGTTTTGGCCCTGACGAAAGACATGTGGCCTGGATTTATCTCCTGTGTGCTGGCTGTGCATGAGGACCTCATCCAAGAACAAAGGCCCTTGGTGCAGGAGATGGTTGATGGAATTGCCGCCAGTGGCTTGTGGATTGATAAGAGCGCAGACAATCGGGAGCAGGCAGCAGATTTCGTGGCCAAAAATTACTACCATCAAAATCCCCGCCTCCTCGCCTATGTGCTCAGCAAGCCTGCCGACCGGGTCACCTATTCCTCTCTGAATCTGGTTCGTGAAAACTTCAGGGAAATCGAAGAACTCGGAAAGCTGTCAGGAATTCTTTCAGGGAAAGCCAGCTTCGATGACTACACGGACACCTCCTTCAATCCCAAGCCGGACTCAATCAAGGCTCCGGATTTCGTTTATGACAAGTGATGGGGCCGTGCTGAGTCCGAGGCTCAATACAAAGCTCGGCGGGCTGCGATGGGCCTCAACGGCACGACCTGTGGTGGCGCTGATCCTTTTTGGTGTGGCCTGGGAGGCAGGCATTCGATGGTCGGGGACGACGTTGCTGCCAAGCCCCTATGCCGTCGCTGCGGCCATAGTGGAACTCATCCAGCAAGGGGTTTTGGCCAAATACATTGTCGCCTCTCTCTTCCGGACGACCTGGGGTTTCGGCCTCGCCTTGCTGGTTGGGCTGCCTCTGGGTTTGTTTCTGGGTTGGTTTCGGCCAGCCGCCGAAGCATTAAATCCAGTCATTCAAATTTTGCGGCCTATCTCTCCGATTGCGTGGATCCCCCTCGCGATTTTGTGGTTTGGAATCACAGACGCAGCCCCGATTTTCCTGATATTTCTTGCGAGCGTGTTTCCCATCACCGTGTCCACGAGTGCAGCTGTCCATGGCATCCCGAGGATCTACTTGCGGGCAGCTCAGAACTTTGGTGTGAGCGGGTGGAGGCTCTGGACGCGGGTTATTTTTCCAGCCTGCCTGCCCCAAATCATCACCAGCCTGAGAATTGCTCTAGGGGTGGCGTGGCTGGTTGTGGTCGCCGCAGAGATGATTGCTGTGAATTCCGGCTTGGGATATCTCATCATTGACGCACGGAATGCGGGGAAACGGTATGACCTTGTGGTCGCAGGTATGCTCATGATTGGATTCATCGGCTTGATCCTGGACACGCTGATCCGGCGATTGGAGCACCTGCCCATGGTGCAGTGGGGCCTTCAAAACCGATGAAACCGGCCATCCAAATGAAGGAAGTTACTGTGGATTTTCCAGGTCCGGACGGACAGCCGTTTCGGGCTCTGGAAGGAATTTCCCTCGATGTGGCGGAGCGCGAGTTTGTTTGTCTGGTGGGACCTTCCGGGTGTGGCAAATCAACCTTGCTGAATGTTGTGGCTGGTTTTGAAAGACCAACCCATGGTAAGGTCATTGTTGAGGGTGACCTCGTCAAAGGCCCTGATCCCCGGCGAATCTTTGTGTTCCAGGAGAGCGCCGTGTTTCCGTGGATGACAGTTCTCCAAAACGTGGCCTTAGCCGCCAAAGACCCTTCCAAACTCCAAGATCATATTTCCATGGTGGGACTGGAGGGATTTGAGCAAGCCTATCCTCATCAACTGTCAGGAGGCATGCGACAGCGGGCGGAAATTGCACGAGCCCTCGCCGCTGAGCCGGATGTGATCTATATGGACGAGCCCTTCAGCGCTCTGGATTATTTCACAAAGCTGCGGTTGAGAAGGGATTTGCTGAGGATCTGGCAGGAAAAAGAAATGACCATCCTCTTTGTCACCCACGATGTGGAGGAAGCCATGCAGTTGGCTGATCGGATTGTGGTGATGGGTCGTGCGCCAGGCCGAATATTGGAGGTGGTGGAGGTTCCATTGGAACGCCCCCGGAATATTGATGCTCCCATTTATTTGGAAACTCGAGACCACTTGCTGGATGTGCTGGGCTTGTCGTGAGAGGAGTCACTCAGACGCTCAAAAACCTATCTGCCCAGAACGGTGAACGGAGTCGGGCCTGCATTTTAAATGCCGTTTTCATGACTTTCCGAAGAAATGGATTTAAATTATAGGTCCGCCCCCATCAGCACCTCACTCTTTTTAGGAAGAAAAGGCGCAAGATCTACCAACAATTTTGAATATGCGGCGGCGTCTCTTTTTTTAAGAAAATTCATGAAACGATTTATGGCCGTCTTTTGTTTAATTTTGCCAGAAGAAATGGCATCAGCCATAAGAGCAACAGTTTTGGTTGGGTCAAGTGAATAAAGAGTATATTGAGTCATCGTGGTCTCATGAGAATCCTCAATATTTTTAAACAAGGAATCTGCACCGATATGAAAAAGCACATCTTTTTGAGTATCTGTGAGCTTTTTATTATTTTCGATCGCACTTAGAATTAGTTTGGTAATTATTTGGGGAGCGGAGAAGGAAGCTAGAGTTTCATGATAAATAGGAAAGGTTAATTCATTAATTCGCATAGTATTTAGTACACTAACCTTGCGAACTTCTGAAGCCTTTGCAATATAGTCTTTAATATATGCCAGTTGAGGATCATCGGAGCGCAGTTCCCCTACATTTCCCTTTCGTTCAACATCAACTAAGATGGCTGCAATTTTTTTAACGTCTTCTGGTGCAGGGGGCACTTGCGGTGCTTCTTTTCTACGCTTTTCGATTTTTTCAATTTCCATTTGGATTTCTTCCATAGAAAGTTTGCTATCCTCGCTAAAGGATGAAATCGTAGCGAGGAATAACGTTACTAAAACTAACTTGATACATTTACTCATGGAGGAATTACCATATCTTTAATTGCTTCATATCTCTCATTATGACCCCATCGGCAACTTTCGGTGGATTGATGGGTGGACGTCAGTTCTGCGACTTTTCTAAAACCCATTGTATGTTGTCCATGTATTCGGCCAAATCAATTTTGCGGAGAGCAAACGCGTCTGCGACTTGCACTGAGAACGGCGAACGGGGTCGGGCCTATATTTTAAATGCCGTTTCAATGATTTTCCGATGATGTATATTTATATTATAGGCCCGACCCCATCGGCTGCCCCGACCAGCACCAAGCCGATCACTGCATCCCACGTGCTTCCCATGCGTGATTTTGTTTGCCATGAATTGAACGAGATATCTTGCCTGATCCCGGCCCCAACCGCAAGGATTCCTCTGAGGATGCGTGCGATAGGTGATCGGTGGACCGCGTTATTCGCATTAATTTTTTGATTCTAAAACGAAGGTCTTCATCCAAGGTGACATCCAAAACTCATCAACCTTTCGTAGGCGTCCGGACTCAAATGATGCTTGCCAAGTGCGATAGGGAAGGAAGTGAAGGACTGCTGCACCGAAAACGAACAAATTCCGAAGGTCCCTTAGCTGCTCGATGACAACAACCCGACCTGTCGGCTTAACAATCCTGCTTGCTTCTCGAAAAAATGCCGATCGCTCTAGATCGTCTCGTATCTCATGCGCTGCACTGATTACGAAAATGACGTCTTGGCTTGCGTCTTCAAGAGGCCAATCGTCCACCTGAATCTGGATCTCCCCTGGAACGGGCGGAAATAGCTTGCGAGCTGTTCGAATCGAGGTCTCCGTTGTGGTATGTGGATTGAAAAAATCGAGAACAGTCCACTGCATGTTCGGGTACTTCTTGATAAGCTTGCGTGAAGCTGGGTCGAAGCCCGCATGAACGAGTGTGGCAGAAGTGGCTCCTTGGGGAATGACTCGATCAGGCCATCGTTCAAGCTTATAGAGATCTGAGTGATCATAGACAAAATATGATGCAATGATCGATATGATGAGAAAGTAAACCGCTGCAAACACCCCAAAAGCAATTATTACCTGTAACCATGTGAATGGAATCAGCCAAATGGCAACGATTCCACCGAGACAAGCAAGGCCGGCGATCAGGAAGAAATGCCAGTTGAACACGACCACCAGCTTGGTCATAGGGAAACTTCTGTTCTCAATGTTCATGTTATTTGCAGCGTCCCCAGTGAGGTGCCCCGGAGCGCTGGCACGCCTGATGCGCAAGCATCAGAAGTGACGGCGCGTAGGGGTTACCTCGACTGGTCTGTTGGCATCTATTTTCCTTGTTGCTTTTTGTATTCTTCAATCTTCTGTTTCATCGCGTCGAAACTATAGGCGGGATCAGGGACGGGCTTTTGTCCTGGTGGAGGAGTCGGAACAGCCATGGAGATGGTTTGGTAGCCGTCGGGTGGTTGCATCGGAGTAAGTAACATGCGCTTTCGTCTGTCTGCGGCAGTCCCGGGACGCCACTCCGCCGACAATGTAACTTGATACAAAGTTTCGTTCATACGCGGACTAGGGCGGCAGAGAAGATGAAATCTCATATCATCTCTCTCATCATCGATTGTCCAAAAGGCGCTCCAGCGCGTCTTATCATCGATTGAACTGAAGAACTCTTCCAAACCCTTCGTTTCGAATTTCAGTGCTTTGCAAATTTCGCTTGTTAATTGCTTCGCATCTTTTGACGATAAGCCGACGGTCTTAACATTCACTTCAGATAGTTCATAATCACTGAAGACCGAAAAGGAGGTCGCCTCCGAAGGAAATGTAAAGGGATCGCTTTCGGGGAAGACCAGCGTAACTTGGTGTAAGGAGTAATCCCCCTGACCTCCGACCATACAATGATCGTTTGTAACCCGCCAGGGCCTCATTCCTGCGTCATATATGGTTTTTAATGTCGGATGATTCTGAAGATCGAGGTTATAACTCGTTCCTTCTCCGGAGAAGGAAATGCCCGGCAGCAGGAAAAAAAGTGATAGGAATGCGTTCTTCATGACTTTGCCCAACGTTTCGGATCAGGCGACGGCGAGCGGAAAGCGTTGCTGACACGACAGATAGCCTTCGAGCCGTTGCCTGCATCCGTTTTGTTCGCCCTTGGATCGTTCGTGGTGCTGATTCATGGTGGTGTCAGGTGTGCGTCGCGGTCTCAATCCCAGCCAAACTTCAGCAGTGGCCTCGCGCACTTCGGGCAAGGCGTGCGCAGCTTCGTAAGCTGGGTGTTCGCGATATGGCAAACCGGACAATAGACGCCGTCATTGGGGATCGAGATAGACTCCCGAATCTTTGACATCTCATCGGCGACCTTGTGTATCTCATCCGCAGTAGCGGTGGTCGGTGGTAAGCCCTTCCCGTTCGGGACAGACTGGTTCAGAGGAATGGTCTGAATCCAGTCTTCGGGCTTGAGGCGAAGATGGTCGTCAAACCTCTCGGTAATGTCCAATTGACTGTATCCGATGTCCCCTGGTGGCATTGTCTGTGGAGTCGAAGCGCTTGGCTGAGTTGATTGCTTGCGGCAGCCGCCAAATAGAGATGAGAATAGGCCCATAATTAAAGCGAAGTAGATAAGGTTTCTCATTCGTGTGTCTGCACGGGTGACGTTGTTAGTTGGGCGAACAGTATTATTGATTCGCCCACGACAATTGCAGGAAATAAGTCTCCGGCGACATAACTCCTACAAATGCCACACCGAAAGGCAGACTTCGTCCATGGCGTTTCATTGGGATGTTTTACCCGCTGAGGCCTCGCACTTCAATGCTATTTCCATTTCACACATTGTACGAATAGTGTGATTTTATGCCCACTACGAGGATGAGCATTCGAATTCCAGCCGAGACTAAACATTGGCTTGAGAGGTTCACAAAGGGACGTGGCAGCGGTGCAGGGGCGGCGGCGATGCTGTTGGAAGAGGCGCGGCGGCGGGAGATTTTCCCGGCCGTGGATTTCCGCGATACTGCAATGGGCCGACTCGCCTATGTGCAGGGAACACGGGTGCCGGTCTTTTTTGTCGAAGAGTTGAGCGGGGAGGTTTCCCCGGCCGATGTGAGCACTCATTTCAGCTGGCCGCTTTGGAAAGCGGAATCGGTCTTGGCCTACGCCAAGTCGTTTCCGGAGGAAATGGCGTCCGATGCGGAGGCATGGAAACGATCTGAGGACGAGTTGCCTCTTCGCCTTCCGGGGATGCAGCAGTTCCCGGCCTGAAACACCACGATCCCTTCCCTTCGGCAAGACGTGGCGAGACGTTGAGACGACCATGGTGGCGTGATGTTTATCCTAAAATGGAAAATAGAAATTCACCACAAAGAGCACAAGGAACACAAAGGAAGGCAGTTGTAAGTATTTTGAAAGATCAAAACGCCTCACCTTGCTCGTAATGTCGCGTCACGCGTCGATACTTACGCAATTCAATCTCTCTGAGTTGTTTTCTCTCTGCGATCTTTGCGATCTCTGCGGTTCATTTTTCCTTTTCAGGTTTATTTCATCACGATCTTATGTGCAGAACGATCTTCGAGGCATTGCCACCGCTCCTATCAGTCAAACTCCCAAAAACCGGTCGGCCCAAGCTTTGACTTCAGGAGACATTTTCACCAACTCCGGCCAGCCGCGGGTGTAGCCTTCGCCGGGGAGTTTGTGGGTGGCGTCAAATCCCATGTGCGAACCGAGGTTGGGGAGCGTGGTGGCGTGGTCGAGGGAGTCGCTGGGGTTTTTGATGAAGGTCGAATCGCGCTGGGGATCGGTATTGGCGCAGAGACGGAAGAGGACGTCGCTGGTGTTGTGAACATCACAATCCTCGTCAACGACCACAATGTATTTGGCAAACATCATCTGGCCCATGCCCCATAAGCCATGCATGACCTTAAACGCCTGCCAGGGATATTGTTTGCGGATGGAGACAAACACGAGGTTGTGAAACACCCCTTCGGCAGGAAGGGCCATGTCCACAATCTCCGGAAAATTCATTTTGAAGACTGGCAAAAACACCCGGACGCTGGCGGCCCCCATGTAAAAATCTTCCATGGGTGGCACCCCCACAATCGTGCAGGGATAAACAGCATCCTTGCGGTGGGTGATGGCCGTGATGTGAAAAACCGGGTAGTCGTCCACATTGGTGTAAAAACCGGTGTGATCGCCGAAAGGGCCTTCCGCCCGCATTTCGCCGGGTTGTACATAACCCTCCAACACAAAATCCGAATCGGCCGGAACCTCAATGTCCACGGTTTCGCATTTTACGAGTTCGACGGATTTTTTGCGCGCAAAGCCGGCGAACAAAATTTCGTCAAGTCCATCCGGGAGCGGGGCGGTCGCCGCAAACGTATAAGCGGGGTCTCCTCCGATAGCCACCGCGACCGGCATGCGCTCACCACGTTCGTAGTAACGTTTCCCATGACGGGCCCCGACCTTGTGAACCTGCCAGTGCATGCCCGAGGTTGTGCCATCATAGACCTGCATCCGGTACATGCCGACATTGCGGTCCCCGGTGTCAGGGTCCTTGGTATAAACCGTCGGAAACGTGATAAATCGCCCTCCATCATTTGGCCAACAAAGCAGCACGGGAAGATCCTTCAGAGAAAATCCGGCGGCAGCCGCCCCTTCAGAAAAAAGGTGAATCACGTCTTTGCACGGGCCTGACCGCAAGTGCTTCGGGCGGGCGTGGATCACATCGATCCCGTTCTTTAACAATGTAAATGCCTCACGAAAAGACCGTGGCGGTTTGGCTTTGAGGAGGAATTGCATCTGAGCCGCGAGGTCCTCCACCGATTCCAATCCGAGGGACATGGCCATACGGCGTTGCGACCCCATGGTGTTGATTGCAACCGGGAACTGGGACCGCTTTCCCTCGATCGTGGCATGTTCGAAAAGCAACGCCTTGCCACCGCCGGGCGACTTCATTTCGCGGTCAGCCAGTTCGGTGATCTGAAGTTCGGTGGCCACCGGATCGGCGATCCGGCGGAGTTCCCCCTCTTGCTCCAGCTTTTGGAGGAAGGCGTTGAATGACGCAAATGCCATCAGGCGGCTGCAGGCTGAGTCACGGTTACTGACTTGGGCTTGGGCTCGGCAGCTGCAATCGGATTTGTGGGGAGACCCGCCGCGTGGATCTCGGCTCCCAACCAGCGGAAGAGACCACGAAAGAAAAACGGCAGGGAACTCCAGTGAGGCCCGATCCCGGTATAGATTTCCTGCCAACCCGTGTTCCGCCGCCCGTAACATCCGGCGGCTTTGCGTTTTTGAGCAACTATCGCAAGCCGGTGATTGTAGAAACGCATGAACCTGGCTGCCACTTTGTCAATTGGCCCGATAAATGGCAGACACCAAAGATCCCGGCCGCCCCTTTCCTTCAAGGCCGTTCGTCCGGGACCTGCAAAAAACAGGGTGATATCCATCAGGTAGGCGGCTGACATCAACTCCGCATCGCCGATGTAAAAATATTTGTCTTTGTAAAGCCCCTCAAACCACGAGCGATAGGAGAGCTGCCAGTCGGCATTGATCTGATCCAGATCCACCATTTCGCCTTTGTGCTCGGCCGAAATTCTTGCAAAAGCCATCCGCGCCGTCCAGGAACAGTAATCCATTCCGGGGCTATAAAGCGGGTCAATAAATCCGGCCGCATCTCCCACCAGTTGCCAGTTTGCACCGACCAAATCCTCAGAAAAATAGGGCAACTGGCCACGCGCTTTGATGTCACCCTCAATTGGCACGGCATCCGCAAAAAATTCCCGAGTGACCGGATGGGTCATCAAATGGGCTTTCAGGCGCTCCCCCGGCGAACTGCCGTTCGGCGGCGTGAAGAGCCGTGTGTCAAAAACCAAGCCGGCACTGAATTCCCCGCCTTTGAGGGGAATGACCCAGCACCACCAGCCATAACCGGAAATGTGATTGGTGGCACCCCCGCGGCTGGTAAAAACCGTGGACCCATAACGTTTGTGTTTGGCATGCACATCCGCACCATCCCAATCTTTCACCCCGCTGAAACGGGCCCAGAGCGCGGCGGTTGGATGATCGGTGAGCTTTTGGTGCAGACCGAGATTTTTTGAGAGCAACGTCGACCGCCCGCTGGCATCGACCAGCCACCGCGCACGGATGTCGATGGTTTTGCCATCATGTTCAACCGTCAGTTTTGCCAACTTCGGGTCCTCGACATCTATGTTTTTTACTGCAGCGGGCCGAAGCACGTCGGAGCCTTCTTCGCAGGCCGTGTCCAGCAAATGCTGATCAAACACTGACCGGTCGAGCTGATAGGTCGGATACCTTGAGTTGAGACCGGCCCCAAACTCCACGGTGTCATCAAATGGCGTCTCGGGGCTCTCGGCAAACCACATCCGCAAGCTCTGCTTGGCGAGGTGTTCGTGGTTCAAATGACGGGATAACGACAGGCGGCGGTGAAAGAATTCCCCGCTCACTTCCGTGGTGGCTTCCCCGACCTTGCGATCAAACGCTTCGGTTTTTTCAATGAGCAAAACCTTGAGATCCGGGTGCTCACGTTTCAAAAGCAGCGCAACGGATGATCCCGAAAGCGCTCCTCCGATAATGGCAACATCAACATCCACGAGCTCTTTCATACAGCACACAACGATTGAGCGCAATCTTGAGACGCAGGGAAAGATGCCGGCAGGTTTGTTTTAAAGTGGGTGAGTGCCAAGGGCACGAAATTCAAGAGCCAGGGTCGCAGGCCCTGGATTTTTCAGGGAAGGGTACGGCGGCCTGAAGGGCCGCGACTCGAAACACCTGACCCCGCGCCTGATCTGAATCGCGACCCTTCAGGCCGCTATCGTTAGATAACGCTCCAACCCAGCCCTCACCGGGCTGGGCTGTTGAATGCTGCACCGTTGGTGCTTTTCATCACGACATCACCCACTTTTAAAAACACCCTATTCCGACGTGTGCAGGACAGGGTCAAGACTCAATGGCTGCGGCGTGTCCAGGGACTTTTCCAAAGCCACAAGAGCCGATATGTCGATCATTAATCCCACGGATTGCAGGCACCGCGTCCAGTTGGTTGACCCGATCGAGATCTTCACCAAAGCCGGGATCATGAGGCATCCTCGCCAACGCCTCCATGATTTCTGCTCCACAAGCCCGTGTGGCCATTCGGACGGGCACGAGTCGGGCCAATGGCTTTTGACTTTTTGTAACCACAAAACTCTCTCCCGCATGCCTGACACGGGAAAGCACGTCACCAAAATGCCGAGCGGCCTCGGTGGAGGAAATGACTGTGTCCATACAGATATCTGTAATTTACAAATATACGCGAGTCAAAGCAGATCCTCAAAGAGTCCTCAGGCCCCACAAGATCG
>JBGSPC010000252.1:0-1697 GCA_041738805.1 Terrimicrobiaceae bacterium
ACTCGGTCGGCGTCTCATCACCACTTCGTGCAAACTCCTCCAGTGGCTTGTCCTCCCAAACCTTCAACCCGCGACCGTCTGAAGTCTTGCGCTTTTTGCGCAGGATTTACGCGGTAAGGGACTAATCCGGCGTAGCCGGTGGCAAGGGAGGGCTTCTGGGCAAGGGCACCCAGTGCGAAACGGGTTGAAAGCCCGGCCGTTGCTTTGCATCCGTTGCAGCACTCCGTCGCCGGATTGGAAACATTTTGCTGCTCAAAATTAAAGGGGTCAATAAAGGGGTCAATCCTTTCATTTTTACAATTCTGTCGAATATTCCTGAGAAGCTGAATGGCTACTCAAACCCAGAGATTCCGGTCCAGCGTGCGGTATTGGATGGCTTCCATCAAATGCAACGCCAGGATGGACTCTTCCCTGGCGAGATCGGCGATGGTGCGGGACACTTTCAGGATGCGATCATAGGCGCGGGTTCGACTTTCAGATTACGTTTGTTCGGCTATTTTTTGAGGTTTCAGATTCAACGGCCGGGCTCAAGCTTCTGATCACCCCTGCCTGGAGACGAACGACCGGCGCCGGAGCCCAACCAGAACTCCTGCTCCCAAACAGATCAGCGTCCATGTGCCGGGCTCGGGAACGACCTCGTATTGGTGCAGGCCAGTGCTGTCCATAACCAACAGGTCGCCCCTGGTATTGATATACATCCATGGCATGTTTGTTCCCAGATTGGGATCGGTGGGGTTGACTGCGCCGGGAACGAAAGAAGTGAGCAGTTGCCCCGTGGTATCATACACGTGTGCGCGGCCTTGGTTGTTTCCCACGTAGATGTTGCCCTCCGAATCCAGAGTCAGGGAATTGACAAATGTTCCCGTCAGCTCAAAGCTGTTGATGAGGGTGCCCGTGGTCAGATCGATTCGCTGGATGCCAAATTCTCCGGAAGCCTGGGTCAGACCGATGGCGATATTGTCCTGAATGTAGAGGCGTTCGAGACTGTCCTGGCTCGTGTAAACTTCGGTGGCACTTCCCAGAGTTGCGCCGTTGCAGGAATACGAGAAGATTTCGGAATTAGAGGTTAAGAGGTAAATCGTACTCGCACCTTGGCCGAACAGGTCTAGCGCTAAATCTGCCGGGCTCGTGGTGGTACTGCCTAACGAAAAATTGTAGGTTTTGACAGCAAAATTAGTAGCATTCGAAAAGTGAAGGCACCCATTATTTCCATTGAGACTGGAAGTGTAGGTTGCGGTGGAACTCTGCGGGTTGGTCGAAGACAAAATACGGGCCGCACCGAAAACTCCGGTGTCCAGATTGAGGGAGTAAAACTCATTTCGCGTGGCATAAAACGCCGGGGCTGTCGGCCCGGCCGAGTAAGCGATCCCGTTGGAGTGCCCGGTGGCAGCATGACGCGGCGAACGTAGTCAATTTCCGGAGTGTCGGCGCTCACGCCACCGGCCAGCGGGACTAACAGCACAAGAGCAAAAAGGCGTTTCATGGGGGCAAAAAAGCGAGCAGAAGTTACGAATGGTTTCCGGAAATGCAAGCTCCTTTGGCCTGAAGCCCTCGCGAACGCTACTCTTGCCCCGGGTTCTCAACCGAGCGAAAAGCTTGCGGAATTTCGTCCAGGATTTTCCGGGTCCAGGGTCCGTCGTTGATCACATCGAAAGCGGCATACTGATAGAGGCTCACAATCAACCAGAAAATGATCT
>JBGSPC010000132.1:0-2343 GCA_041738805.1 Terrimicrobiaceae bacterium
ATAGATGGCAATTTGAGGAAGGCGGTCCCAGTTCAGCGTGCCATCCGGTCCGGTCTTCAGGAATCGCGCTGCCTGCCAGTGGGCGACCCCAGCGCCATCGGGGTGGATAAAAATAACGTTTGTGGCATGGGCCGATGCAAAACTTGCGACAAGGAGAAGGAAGGAACGGAACATCCGGACAGTGTGAAGGTCTCTGCCACTCAATCAAGTGACAATCTTGTCACAATCAGGGCAGCCTCAGTCAGCGTCCTGATTCTTTTGCTCCACAAAATCCACCGTTAATGCCAGCTTCTAGGGCTGTGATCCCACATTCAAAGTATCTGGAAGGCTCGGCGCACCCTGACATTTTTACAAAAAGCTGTTATGGAAAAAGCTGAACCTTCCCGTTCCCATCAAAAATCCTCACCCCTTGGTGGGGCTTTGAGGTTTGTTGGATTTTTTTGTCTTTGGATGGTGATGAATGGGACAGACACGGCGGGTCTCCTTCTGGGTGCGATCACTTCGGCGGGAGTCGCCTGGCTGAGTGTCCAGTTGGTGCCCGGGCTTCCCCATCAGATCAAGCCCGTGCTGCTCTTTATGTATGCAGGCCATTTCCTTTGGAACTCGGTCATTGCGGGGGTGGATGTGGCCATGCGGGCCTTTTACCCCGAAGTTCGGGTGAACCCCGGCTATGTGCGCTGCCCGTGCCGAATCCCCGAAGGAACCACCCGGGATGTGTTTCTAGCGATTTCGAGCCTGGTCCCGGGCTCACTACCCGCCGGGGTGGATGAGGGACAGGTGGTCCTCCATTGCCTCGATTTGACATTGCCTGTCGCGGCTCAGATGGCTGGCAACGAAAGTTCATTTTTAAAAGCTTTGGGGAAGGATTTGTCCGATGACTGATTTTCTTTTTGTTGCGGCAATATTGGTCCTCATCACCCTGGCCTTGAGTTTGTGGAGGGTTTTGCGCGGGCCTGCGAAGGCGGATCGGATGATGGCGGCTCAATTGTTGGGGACAGGTGGTATTGCCATTTTGCTGCTGGCTGCCGGCAGCGGTCTCAAGGCCGCAGCGGATGTGGCGCTGACGCTTGCTTTGCTTTCAGCCTTGGCCGCCGTGGCTTTTGTGAAAAGCGGAGAACGTTTGTCGTCCCGCGCCAAAAACGAAAACGAACCATGAGCTCTCTTCTGGATCTGTTGACCCTTGTTTTTATTTCGCTGGGAGTTTTCTTTTTTGTGGCTGGCACGGTGGGACTATTGAGGTTTCCCGACACGCTCACGCGTTTGCATGCGCTCACCAAGGCTGACAATTTGGGTCTTGGCCTGATCGTTCTTGGTCTCCTGCCGCGTGTGGAATCTCTGCAGGACGCTTTCAAACTTATCCTTGTGTGGGCCCTTGTGTTGGTGGCCTCTGCCAATTCCTCCCAACTCATCGCAAGAAAAGTTCGAAGGGAGGAATCATGAGTGGCGATCTGGTTTTTTGCGTGGGATTGGTCGGGCTGATTCTCGGGTTGGCCGTCTATGTCGTGGCCGCCCGTGAGGCATTCCCTGCCGTGGTGGGCTTTGTGGTTTTTGGATTGATGGTGTCGATTGCCTGGATGTGTCTGTCAGCTCCGGACGTGGCGTTGACAGAAGCGGCCATCGGGGGAGGTGTCACCGGGGCACTCCTGTTGGTGGCTTGCGCCAAGCTCGGGGATACTTCGAAACAGAAGCCAAAACTGCAGGCAAACAAGCTTTCCCATGCTCTCGTGATTCTTCTTTGTTTTGCCGTGTCTGCCGGGTTGATCGGGGTGGTCTTATCCTTGCCGGAACAGGCGCCTACCCTGGCTTTGGTTGCGTTGGAACCGTTGGAGAGCACCGGGGTGAAAAATCCCGTGACCGTTGTTCTGTTGGCTTATCGGGCTCTGGATACCCTCTTGGAAACGGTGGTGGTTTTGTTGGCCATGGCCGGCGTTTGGTCATTGGCCAAGGACGCTGACTGGTCAAATCCGCCAGCTTTTGGATTTTCCCATGAGCGCGGAGGGCCCCTGCTTTTGCTGGCCAGGGTTCTTATTCCGGTGGGTGTGATGTTTTGTGTGTATATGGTTTGGACCGGCTCCGATCATCCCGGAGGAAAATTTCAAGGGGCTGCAATTCTGGCCGCGATGGGTATCCTGGGACTGGTGGCGGGGATCACTTCGGTTCCAGCGGTCACAAGTCCAAGGCTTCGCTGGATCCTCGTTCTGGGACCGGCGGTCTTTCTTTTTCTGGGGCTGATGGGTTTTGCCGCAGCAGGACATTTTTTGGCATGGCCGTCAGAGCACTCCAAAGCGGTGATTGTCTTTATAGAATTTGCTCTCACTCCGTCCCTCGCGATCATGCTCGGCC
>JBGSPC010000191.1:0-26879 GCA_041738805.1 Terrimicrobiaceae bacterium
AAATCTACTCGTGATTGCCGGCCCCACCGGGGCCGGCAAGAGCGAGTTCGCTTGTGAGTTGGCAGTAAAAACCGGTGCGGAAATCGTCTGTGCGGATGCCTTTCAAGTCTATCAGGGCATGGGGATTTTAACCGCACAGCCTCCTCCATCCCTTTGCGCAAAAGTTCCGCACCACTTGTACGGTGTCGTGCCTCCGTCGGAAGCGTTTGACGCGGCACACTACGCAAGAATGGCCCAAGAAAAAATCTCTGAAATCACAGGGAGGGGGAAACCGGCACTCCTTGTTGGCGGGTCCGGTCTTTATTTGCTGGCCCTTTTTGGAGGGTTGGATGATGCCCCGAAGCCTGACCTGAAGCTGCGTGCCTCCCTGGCCAATCGCCCTCTTGAGGATTTGATCAAGCAACTGTCCAACCTGGATCCCGGGGCCATTTCCGCCATTGACCTGAAAAACCCGAGGCGGGTGACCCGCGCACTGGAGATCGTGATTCAAACAGGGAAACCGCTGGCGGCCTCCCGCACAAAAGCGGCGAAAGCCGCGAAAGCCTGCCAGGGGATTCTTTTAACCCGCGTGCCCTGCGAATTGAAGGAGCGGATCGCTGCAAACGTGGCATCCATGTTCCAAGCAGGAGTGGTCAACGAAGTGAAAGCCTTACACTCCGTGGGGCCGACAGCATCGCGGGCCATCGGGTTTCAGGAAATTCAGCGTCATGCACGCGGCGAGATCTCGCAACCTGACGCCATGGCCGGGATCACACGGGCGACCTGCCAGTATGCCAAAAGGCAGTTGACCTGGTTTCGCAACCAGACTAGCTGTCAGGAGTTGACTTGGAACCGCTCCCGCCCGCTGCCTGATCTCCTTAATGAGGCCATTGCTGCCTTGCCCTGCCACAGAAAATAATCCCTTTGTGAAAAAAATCTTCTCCCGATCTTTTTTTGGCTCCGTTGTGGTTGTCTTTTTCATTGCGGCTTCCGGGTGTGCCTCGAATCCCGGTCACCCCGCGACGTTTCAACCCCCGAAAGAAACGTCCATCTACGCTCCAACCCCCTGGTTCACCCAGCAGGGCATTGCCTCCTGGTATGGAGGACGTTGGATTGGACGCCTCACCGCCAATGGCGAGCGTTACCGGGCCGCAGACATGACGGCAGCCCATAAGAAGCTTCCCTTCAACACCAGAGTCAGAGTCACCGATCTCAAAACCGGCAAGCAAGTGATTGTCCGGATCAACAACCGGGGTCCTTTTGTGAGAGGCCGGATTATTGATCTCAGTGTGGTTGCCGCCAAGGAACTTGGCACCTACAACAGAGGCCTCGCCCAGGTCAAAATTGAAGCCCTGCGGGAAATCCCACAGATCAAAAAGCCAAATCTATCCACGCCCAAGGCAAGTCCCACGCCGAAACCGAAACCCGGACCTAATCCCAGTCCCACTCCCGCCGCCTTGGCCAAGCCGAAAGCATCCACCAAGCCGACTCCCGCACCTGCAGCCAGTATCAAGCCCAAAGCCAAGCCCATTCCCAAGGGGGTTCCTAAAAGAAAGTGATATTGCCTGACGTCATCATTCTGCAAACAGTGTGCCAATAATAGAGGACCAAAGAATGTGTTTCTTTTCAGGCCCAGAATTTTTGTTCCAAATTCCTCTACGCCGTTTTGGTGTTAGGGAATAATCCTGCTAAGTTATGTCTATGACCCCGACCATCGACCGATACGATAAAATCCCCTACCGCCGAAGCGGGCAAAGCGGACTTGACTTGCCGGTCATTTCGCTGGGGCTTTGGCATAACTTTGGCAGTGGTGATTCTCAAGATTTGGCCCGTGAGATTATTTGGACCGCCTTTGATGCGGGTATCACCCATTTTGATCTGGCAAACAACTACGGCCCACCTCCGGGAAGTGCGGAAGAAACCTTTGGGCATATTCTGGCCGGAGATCTTGGCGCGCATCGCGATGAATTGATCATTGCCACGAAAGCCGGTTATCGGATGACGCCCGGTCCTTACGGGGATGGTGGCTCCAGGAAATACCTGCTCTCCAGTTTGGATGCGAGTCTGCGGCGAATGGGCCTCGACTATGTGGATGTGTTTTACCATCACCGCCCCGACCTGACGACCCCACTCGAAGAAACCATGGGGGCCCTTGCGTCCGCCGTGACCCAAGGTAAAGCTCTTTATGTGGCCATTTCGAACTATGATGCTGAAAGAACTGCGGCAGCTGCCGGTATTCTAAGATCCCTTGGGGTCCCGCTTGTCCTGCACCAGCCCTGTTATAATATCTTTAATCGTCGCCCGGAGGAGGCGCTCTTTGACACGTTGGACAAGGAAGGCATTGGCAGCATTGTTTTTTCTCCGTTGGCTCAGGGGATCCTTGCTGGAAAATATCTGAGCGGCATTCCCGCAGACTCCCGGGCCTCCAAGCCCACCGGGTTTCTCCGGCCGGAACATGTGACGGAAGAAAAACAGGAGAAAGTCTTGATCCTCAACAACCTCGCCCAAAAGCGCGGGCAGACCCTCGCCCAACTCTCGCTGGCCTGGGTGCTTCGTCGTCCGACCGTTGTCTCTGCCATCATCGGGGCCAGCCGGCCATCGCAAGTCACCGAGTGTGCTGCGGCCTTGAACGGGCCCCCGCTCACGGAAGAAGAGTTGGCGACGATTGATGGATGCCATGTCAATTGACCAAAATGCCCTTCTTGAAGGGCCTCAATGGTTCTGCGTGCGAACAAAACGATTGTGTGAAGGACTCACCGCACGTGCCCTCCGTGCAGACATGGGACTTGATGTGTTTTGTCCGCTGCTTCGCTTTCAGAAGGCTCGCAAAACCGGGAAGGTCTGGGTTCAGGAAGCCCTTTTTCCAAACTACCTGTTTGCAAAATTCGATTTTTACGAAAGTCACCGCCGGATTAAAGCCACCCGTGGAGTTCTGACCATTCTGAGCTTTGGGGGAGAGCCGGTTCCCGTCTCAGATTGCGTGATCTCTGAACTCCGGAACGTGGTTCGTGAAGAAGAAACCATCATTGTGGAATCCTCCATCCAGGCCGGAGAAGAGGTCGATGTCATCGGAGGTCCCTTCCAGGGACTCCGGGCCATGGTCACCCGCGTCATGCCAGCCAAACAACGGGTCGCCATTCTCTTGGAACTCCTCGGCATGGAGCGGGAAGTTGAAGTTGCTGCTGACCTGGTGCTTCCTCCCAAATCCCACCCGCTTCAACAGTGATGGTAAAAGCGCCGAACTCACCCCATTTGTAGACTGACTGCAATTTGCCGGGGCCATCCTGCTACCCCCAGTTTTCTTTTGTCAGTTCGGGCTTCAGATTCGGTAAAGTGCCTTCCCGGACAAACAATAAGTCTGTTTGCCAAAGCACGCGGTCTTTTCGGCGCACTTGGCTGGTAACATCAAACAACTTAAACGAGCAATCACTCATAAACTCAACAACCTCCGAAAAAAGTGGAGCTCCCTTGTTTACTGGAATCAAGGACGCCTCAAGCAACACAACTTGCACCTGTTGGAGCAAATTCGGGGCACCTTTGAGTATTTCGATCTCGTAGCCCTGCGTGTCCAACTTCAGTAATTGGGCACGATCGAATGCAGGATGCTTTTTCAACAGGGTATCCAGCCGGGTCAACGTCGATTTTTTCTTTTGTCGAGGGAAATAGCTGGACTCCTCCAGCACTGAGCTCCCGGTCCTCATCTCCACAAACTCCACTTCCGTTCCATCTGAAGCTCCCAACAACGCGATTTCGCATGCAAGCTTATGCGGAAACTCACTGACGACTTCATTCAAAATTCCCTGCTTTCCTTCCTGAGCTTCAATCATCAACACCCCAGCGTCCGGAAAAACCGATCGGCAGGCTCTGGACCATTTTCCATGGTAAGCGCCAACATCAATGCAGTGCGTTGGTGTCCAGCCCAATGACTTCAACGTGTGAAAGGCAGCCATCTGCGAGTCAAATGCGGGTTTTTTCTCCTCCACATAAAATTGGCCAAGTCTCACCAGAAAGGAGCGTATTTGCCGGGGAGTCCATTTTTTGGTGAGCGCGTAAATTCGACTTCGCCGTGCATGATCTTTAGCCGAAACGGTGGGGCTTGTGGCGGGTGATTGCATTGGTGGATGTTGACGATGGGGGGATAAGGAGTCAAGAAACGGCCTGTTGGGGTGGGCGCCGGTCATTCAAACCTTAGAGCGAGCCTCGTCGGTCACCTTCACGGCACGTTCAAGCCGAGCAATCCCCCGGAGATTTCGATTTTGGCAGCTGGCGCGTTCAACAAGGGGTCTGATAAAACGAGCAAGCACTGACGCGTTGCCAGCGGGGGCCAGAGTTCCGATGACGAACGAATACCTCCGCTTTTTCTGGAATATTGATGCGCACTCTCATATTTTCATAGAATGTTCAAAAAATTGCCGGAAGAGTCCTTCGATTTTTTAAAAACCCTTTTGGAGACGCCATCTCCTTCAGGTTTTGAAAGGAGAGGGCAGCGGGTTTGGAGTGATTATGTGGCGCCGTTTGCGAATAAAGTCGAAAGCGACCCTTATGGAAATGTCTTTGCCACCATCAACCCCGGAGGTTCACCGAAGATTTTGTTGGCAGGCCATGGAGATGAACTGGGGTTGATGATTTCGCATATCTCGGAGGAGGGTTTCCTGTTTTTTAAAGCGATCGGAGGCGTCGATCGGGGGTTGCTGCGGGGGCAGCGGGTTGTGGTGGCAAGCCGTGGAGGGCCTGTCCAAGGAGTGATCGGAAATCTCGCCATTCATTTACAGGAGCCGGAAGATCGCAAAAAAGCTCCCGAATTTCATGACCTGTATATTGACATTGGTGCTTATAAAAAAGCGGATGCCATGAAGCGGGTTAGAATCGGAGATTCTGTCACCATCGCTGCCGATTTGTGGGCTTTGGATGGAGGACGCATTGCTGCCAGGGGATGCGACAATCGCATTGGAACGTGGGCGGTTGGGGAGGCCTTGAGGCTGCTTCAGAAACAGACGGTCGCAGCCCAGGTGGTTGCTGTCTCGACCATTCAAGAGGAGAATGGCCTCTACGGTGCAACCATGGTGGGTTACCGCGTTCGTCCGGAAGTCGCTATCGTTGTGGATGTGACGCATGCCACAGACACCCCCTCTTGTTCGAAAAGCAAACATGGAGACATCAAACTCGGCGGTGGTCCCGTGATTTCCTTCGGGAGCGCCAATCACCCGGCTCTTTGTGAACGTTTCCTGGAACTCGCGGAAACCGAAAAGATCCCGGTCCAATTGGAAGCAAATCCGCGGCGCACTGGAACTGACACCGATGCCATCTTTCTCCAGCGCGGTGGAATTCCTTCAATCGCCATCGGTCTTCCCAACCGCTACATGCACTCTCCTGTGGAGGTCATCGACCTCGCTGACCTCGAGGCGCTGGCTCAGCTTTTGGCCGCGTTTTGCACGTCCGTCTCACGTGACGAGAAGTTCCGGGTCGAAATCTGAATCACGTCGCCCGGCTTTCGCCGCCATTACCGCATGGACTTTGGATCATCGTGCCTGTTGCGCCAGAGTAACTTGGTGAGCCATGAAAAAGCCGGACGATGGTCAGCAACAAATCCATAAGCAGCGCGCGAGGCCCATGCGAAAGGGGGAAGATTCAAATACACCTTGAGTAAAATCGCGTAAAACCCTGATTTTTCTGCAAGGAGTCGAAAGACAGCTTCAGCTCCCGAGGCCCGCACGCCATCCGCACCGATCCATTGCACGGCTTTCATGCAGGAAGCCTGATCGAGGCCTTCGATCCGGGCTTCCTGATAAGGAATAAAAGTGACGCCTTTTCCTGCAAGTCCCCGCCAGCGTTCGACCCAAAGACGGCAGAATCCACAGTCCCCATCATAGATCAATGTTCCCCGTTGATTTTCCGCACCTGAGATTTCAGACTCTGGTTCCGGGGACAATTTTTGTTTCACGACATTTTTGTCCTCTGGCATCCGATCAGGGCAATCACCAACCCGATCACGGTGTGGGATGCCAGGACCCAGATACAAAGAGACGCGGGAGACAGGGCCGTTTGGATGACGGTCTGCACGATATCATAATATCTTTCCCCCCTGAGGGTCTGCAATATGCCCGACCAACTCCAATACGCGGCAATAAAAGGACGGGTGATCAAACCGACCCATTCCGGCAAGGCAAGCACGGCCCCGGAGAGAGGCAGCTGAAATCCCACCAAATAGATGGAGACCAAAGAAGCCTGCTCGGCAGAGCGCATCAAGCTTGAGATGGCCAGGCAAACGGAGGTCATGGCCGCATTCACCAGGATCAGAAAAACAAGCTGCGTGGGAAGGTCGCCGGGAAAGCCGCAGACAAAATGCACAAAGAGACCCATCCACATCGACTGGGCCAGAACAAGCACGGCCAAAAACAGGGCCTTGCTGGCGACATAACTGACGGGGCTCAGGCCGGCTAATTTTTCTTTTTCAAAAATGAGACGCTCAGCCGCGATTTCACGACCGGAATTATTGGCTCCCATGAGTGTCAGCAAAATCACCTGAAACATCACAATCCCCGAAACCAGGCTGCCGATCTTGCTTCCCTCCACGAGGAATTTCATATTTTCATGGAGTTGCTGCACCAGCTCCAAGTTCATCCCCATTGTGAGATTCTGCACCGCCGGGAGGCCGTTCCATGCAAAGATGGCAACCAGGATTGGGAACCCCAGAATCAGGCCGGCCTGGAGGATGATTTGTGGTGTGTCACGGAAAAAAATCCGGAACCGTCTGCCAACCAGCGTGAGAACCTGCGAGATGGGGTCCGGTGGGGGAGGGGCTTCCTGCGGGGCGGAGGACAGGCTGTCGGCACTGTCTGATTCTTCAACTTCAAGGGCTTCGCTTCCAAAATGCACGGCCTGCAAATCCATGGTCTCCCGGCCACCCATTGCTTCCCGGAATGCCGACCGGTGCTTTTTCCATGATTGAGCCCATTCCCGCGGCTCCCGTTCTCCCAAACGGGAATAAAGATCCTGAGGATCTTCACACCGGAAATAATGACCCAAAAACTCGGGGGGACCATGATAGGCCAGTGCCCCGCCTGTGAGAACCACCACGGAGTCGTAATAATCCAGATGCCGCAGGCTGTGGGTGACGGATAAAACCACCCGGCCCCCGGTGCGGGACAGACCGTGCATCAACTTCACAATTTCGTCTTCGGCCTGGGGATCAAGGCCGCTGGTGACTTCATCGGCCAACAAAACAACCGGCCGGCTCACCACCTCCATGGCAAGGGCCAGCCTGCGTTTTTGACCGCCGGAGAGAACACTCACCCTGCGGTCGGAAAATTCCAGCATGCCAACTTCTCCCAGGATGCGCTCGGCTTCTCTTTGAACCGCCTCTCCGCTGAGGCTCCGGACTCTGAGGCGGATGGCGTAGATCACACACTCCATGGCCGTGAGCTCTTCGTGAGCAATGCTGAATTGCGGCACGTATCCAATCTCTGATGGGGCAAAGTCAGATCCCCCCATCAGGTCGCGTCCCTCCCAATACAGGGCTCCCTCCTCCTCACCATGAGCAATGCCGGCAATCACTTTCAGAAGCGTGCTTTTGCCACAGCCCGAAGGGCCAATGATGGCCGCGAAATGCCCCCGGGGAAATGCGGCGCTGATGTCCGCCAGCAAGGGCTTGACCTCCCCACGGCTGCCAACAAACAACGTCACATCACTGAGTTCTAACACGGTTTCTTAAGAGTCAGCGATAAGGGCCGTCTCTGACAACGAAAATCCGTGGTTTCTCTTAAGGAAATGATGTAACTACCATCCGCACACTGATGACTTCGACGAATAATCCCCACCTTTGGAATCACCGTCGGGGGGTGCTTGATCTCACACGGCAGGGGGTCATCATGGGTATTCTGAACGTCACCCCGGATTCCTTTTCCGATGGGGGCGATTATTTTCAGGTCGCGGATGGAGTGAACCGGGCCATGGAACTCGAAGCCGCAGGAGCGACGGTGATTGATGTCGGTGGAGAATCCACACGCCCGGGCGCCGATCCTGTGGACATCGATGAGGAAATGCGCCGGGTCATTCCTGTCATCCGGGGGATTCGTGCCCTAAGCGAGGTTGTCATCTCCGTGGACACCTGGAAATCGGCCGTCGCCAGGGAAGCGCTTCGTGCGGGTGCCGACATCATCAATGATATCACCGCCTTGCGTGGTGATGCCGAAATGGCGGGGGTGGCGGTCACCGCCGGGGCCGGTGTGATTCTGATGCATATGCAGGGCACGCCCGCCACGATGCAGATCAACCCCACCTATCATCATGCCGGAGAGGAGGTCCGGGAATTCCTTCGACAGAGGATGGAGTTTTCCATAAACTTCGGAATGCCACCGCAAGCGTTAATCCTGGATCCAGGCATTGGATTTGGAAAAACCCCGGACCACAATTTGCAGGTCTTCCGTTCGCTCCCGAGCCTTGCTTCCCTGAGGCGTCCGATTTTGATCGGGGTTTCGCGCAAATCCTTTCTTGGCTGGCTGGCCGATGCCCCGTCCATTCCAGACCGTCATTGGCCCGGAGTCGCTCTCACCAGTCTTGGTCGGGAATGGGGAGCCCGCATTTTTCGTGTGCATGATCCCGCACCTCATACGCAGGCCCTGCGAATGACCGAAGCCATCCTCCACGGCCAGCCCCATGATTAAGTCAGTTCTGGAATTTTTGGCGGGATCCTGGACGTCCGGCGTGGAGATCCTGATCATTGCGTTCGTTCTCTATTTTGCTTACAGGAACCTTCATCGCACTTATGGGGCCCGTATCCTGATTGGGTTGGCGCTCATCTTTTTGACCCTGACCCTTGTTTCCCAGCTTTTGAATCTGGTCGTCATTGGCTGGCTGCTACGCAGCCTGTCTGTATTTTTGGCGATTGCGCTGGTTGTGATCTTTCAGCCTGAACTCCGGCGGGCCCTCACCGAATTGGGAAGTCATCCGTTTTTTGGTTCCGCCTTTGAAAAAAAAGAAACCATCGATGCCATTTCTGAGACGGTTTTCGAACTCTCCAGCAAAGGCCTGGGAGCGCTGCTGGCCATCGAACGCGAAATCTCCCTGCGCCCGATCACGGAAACCGGGGTTGCCCTCGACTCGGAATATTCCAAAGAATTGGTCCTCACAATCTTTCACCCCAAGACAGTCCTTCATGATGGTGGGGCTATTATCCGCAATGACCGGATTGCTTCTGCGGCCTGCATTTTCCCTCTCACCCAGCGTGAGGACCTGGACAGGAATCTGGGGTTGCGTCACCGGGCCGGCCTTGGGGTCACCGAAGAGTCAGATGCGGTTGCTATTGTGGTTTCTGAGGAAACCGGTCAAATTTCGATTTGTCATAGCGGGACTCTTGAACGCAATTTAAAGCCCGACCAATTTCTAAAAATTCTCACAAGCCTACTTTCCAATGAACCTCTTCAAGAAGATCCTGCTCGACGACTGGAGGGCCAAACTCGCGTGTCTGATTCTCGCGAGCGTCCTGTGGTACCTCATCCGTCAGAATCTCCCGCTAAACACCCAGGTGCGTAATCCCCGGCTTGGTCCCGCATGGAACTCGGAAAGTGTTCGATGAATAATCACCGCAAGCTATTTGGCACAGATGGCGTCCGAGGCACGGCCAATATTGAGCCTGTCACCGCGGAGACGGCGCTCAAGCTCGGGAGGGCTGCGGCGCATATTTTTGCAAATCAGGGGCGACCATCCGTGGGTGGGGGACGTCCGAAAATTGTGATCGGGAAAGATACCCGGCTTTCCGGCTACATGTTGGAAAATGCCATTGTCGCCGGAATCACCTCGCTCGGAGTTGACGTGCTGATTATTGGCCCCCTGCCGACGCCCGGTGTGGCTTACATCACCCGATCCCTCCGCGCGGATGCCGGAATCGTGCTCTCCGCCTCCCACAATCCCTACGAGGATAACGGCATCAAGTTTTTTCGTCATGACGGTTACAAACTGGACGATGAGGTGGAATCCAAAATTGAAAACCTTGTCTTCAGTGGGGAGATCGAAAATATCCGCCCCACGGCCGGCAAAATCGGCAAGGCCACGCGGATCGATGATGCTCTTGGCCGGTATGTGGAATTTGCCAAGCAGAGTTTTCCAAGAGGGAAAACCCTCGAATCCCTTCACATCGCCGTGGATTGCGCCAATGGGGCCGCCTACAAGTCCACTCCCTGCATCCTGACAGAACTGGGTGCCAAAATCACGGTCAGCCATAACAAACCGGACGGCACAAATATTAACGCCAAGTGCGGAAGCACCTACCCGGAAGAAATCTGCCGCCTGGTTCGCGAAAGCGGGGCACAGGTCGGTTTGGCAAATGATGGTGATGCGGACCGTGTTCTTCTTTGTGATGAAAACGGCGAGTTGGTGGATGGTGATGAAATTCTGGCCATCGCGGCCACGGATTTTTTGAGCCGGGGTTGCCTGGCCGGTCAAACCCTCGTCTCGACGATCATGAGCAACTTCGGCCTGGACGAAACCCTCGCGGATCATGGAGGCCGTGTCCTTAGAACAAACGTCGGGGACCGCTATGTTATTGAGGCGATGATGCGTGAAGGGCTTAATGTCGGCGGCGAGCAGAGCGGCCACATGATCTTCCGCGATTTTGCCACCACCGGGGATGGAATCGTGAGTGCCCTGCAAATCTTACGTGTCATGGTCGAAAGCGGAAAACCGCTTTCGGAGCTCAAAAAAATTCTCAAAAAATACCCCCAGGCCCAACGCAATCTGCGCGTCCGCGAAAAGCCGGATTTGAGTTCTCTTCCTGCCGTGCAGTCGCTTCTCAAGGAGACTGAATCCGCATTGAGCGGCAGTGGCCGGGTTCTCCTCCGCTACTCCGGCACAGAACCAAAAGTCCGCCTCCTGATCGAGGGCCGCGAAGAAAGCCTCATCAATGGCTTCGCTGACCGCATTGCTGCGGCACTCCAGGAAGCGATTGGCGAACGGTAGGCCTTATCAGGGTTTGGCACCGGTCATCCGGCAAGCTTCGGCAAAGCTGGATTCCTTTTTGAGCAGCCCGGCAAGATAGGCATCGCTTTGTGGGAGTTGATTGAGACGGGTGAGGTTCTTCCAGTTTTCCAGCCGGGAAAAAATGACTTTGGCGATCTTGGAGCGGGCCACGGATTTTTCTCCATAGCCGCCCGGCTTGTTGCTTGACCAGAAGCGGACATGGTCGACGCCATCAACCACCCCGGTTCCAAGAAAAACCACGGAGTGACCCCTCTCCAGTTTGCCAACGGCATCTGTCCAAAAGATTTTCATGAAATCTCCCGGCCGAGCCTCGTCAAACGACGTGAAATTTTTTCCAATCCCCAACTCATAAAAAAGCCGTGCGGTGCCAGGACCATTGGCATTCCACCGTCCCCAGATCCCGTGACCATCCGGCAGGGATTCTGGAAGGAGAGCTTGCCATTGGGATTCTGTCAGTTGAAGGCTGCCGGCTCGCTGGAGTTCTCCCAAGGTTTTTAAAAACACCAAATACGTTGCCCCCGAGCAGTAACTCGGCTTGGCCAGTTCAGCGCGAATGGTGACACCCGCCGGGCCAATCTGTGCCGAGGATTTCAGCGCATCATGGGCCTCCCTGGTGGTGGCATATCCGCCCGCGCCGGGCATTTTTGCGACCTGTCTGAGCACGATTTCATTGGGATCAGCCGCCAGGCCGGCGACCACAGAAGACAAAAGTAGACTTACGAGAAATTTCCACATGGTGATAAAATCGATTGCAGGATGAAATCCTGCCGCGAAGGTGGGGGATGGTCGAATCAAAAACGGCCGGAGCACCTGAAGCAAAAGCTGGAGTGACTTTCCGGCATCGCTTGGAATATCTGGGGCTCCGCTTTGCCGGGTGGGCGGTTCGCTTGCTGCCGTTCTTATGGTTGTCCAAAGCCTCAAAGCCACTCGGAGCGGTCGTCTATCTTTTTGATGCACGGGGCAGGGAGGTTGCCATGCAAAACCTGGATGCCGCCTTTGGGGAAAGTCGAACCTTAACTGAGAAGCGTCGAATCGCCATGGCCAGCTACCAAACGTTCGCACGGACCATGCTCGGCTTGTTCTGGTCCCCGAATCTCACAGAGGCCGTCGTTCAGAAATACTTCACCACCCGGGGACTTCCAGGTGCACCTATTGGTCAGCCTTGTATCTACGTGAGTCTGCATTCCTCCAACTATGAGTGGCTGGGCCAGACGACTTCGTTTTATTGCGGACCGGGAATTATTGTGGCCCAGAAACTCAAAAATCCGTTGCTGGGCCCCTATTTTGACTGGCTCCGCAGCAGCACCGGAAATCAGATCATTCCGCAAGAGCGTGCCATTGCCCTCATGCTAAAGCACCTCAAAGCCGGGGGATACTTCTGCGCGGCCGTGGACTTGAACCTGGACCCCAGAGAAGCCAGCGTGATTATCGACGAATTCAATGGGCTGAAAACCTGTGTGACAAAAATTCATGCGGCACTGGCCCTCCACACCGGCGCTAAAATCGTCCCGGCCGAATGCCGCCCCCGCGGAGACGGTGGCTACGAGATGTTTTATTTTGATGCTTTGGAATATCCGCCGGACGCAACCCCGGAGGACATCGCCCAACTCTGTTGGAATGCGCTGGAACCCCGGATCCGTAATCACCCCGAAACGTGGTTGTGGTCGTACAAACACTGGCGCTTTCGTCCCGATGAGTCCGGGGCCACCCGCTACCCGCAATACTCGAACACGGCCAAAAGGTTTGACCGGAAAATTGCCAAACAGGTAGCCATTACTCGCCCCGTAGCAGGAGTCGGAATGACTTTTTCTGCTTGAAAAAAAGCCATTTGGAGAAAGCCACAGAAACTCGTTTAGAATTTCTATACGATTCGGTGTTTTAGAGAATCAAGCCTGATCTAAAAACACCACGCCAGCGTCATCACGCCGGCTGTGCTTCCTCCCAAGCCGAGACCAGTGCCCGCATTCGGATTTCAGTAAGCAAATACTCCTGATGGGGCAGTTCGGGGTGCACCGCCAGAATCCTGGAAATATCGCGCAGGTGTTTCTGGCTCTTGCCCTCTTTGTAAAAAATGAGTTTCCACAGAATCACGTATTCTGGTGGTGCCAGCCAGATAGGGCCGGTGTCAGATTCCACCATGACCCTGTTCTCCCAGGCCCAGAGGAATGTTTGGTCCAGCCTGCCAGGATAAAAGTCGGCTTTCAGGCCGCTGGTGATGTGAATGATGTTGAAATGCCCACGACACTCGCGGTCAGTTTCGACTTTGAGCACTTCGAATGGCGGACAGTAAAAATTCGGTTCCCCAAACAGGGATTCGATGAGCTGTAAATCTCTTCCCCCGAGAAATATTGGGATATCCACATCGATCGTGAGACGTGGCTCGCTGAAGTACATGGCGGCGACTGATCCTGCCACGACATAACGGAGTCCGGCGTCATGAATGGGTCGAACAAAAAGATCCAACAGATCTCCGTCCGGGTGGAGCGAGGAGGTACCCATCTCAGTTAGGTTCTGGCGCCAGCGAACTCAGCGGCCACCAACCGGTGGTATTCAGCGTCCTTAAGCCCCGGCCGGGCTTTGCGGAAGGCCTCAATCCGGGCTCTCCTCGCCATAAGAAAAAGACTTCGTGAAACCGCCATTTTTTCTTGAAAACTCATGGTGCGAAAACGCTCGATCTGGATGGGATGTAAAGGTTCAAGGTCCACAACACCTCAATCTTTCCCTGTCCTCGCACGGGGGCAAGAGGAAAATAGCTGGGAAGAACTTCGGGGGTGGTGGAAGTCGAACCGACTTCCGGCTGCTGCCGGGGTGAGGCTCAAAGACGAGGAGCAAATCATAGAAACTCGTTCCGAGTTCCTCCACTTGTAGACTTGCTGCTTAGACTTTGATTCCCATGCTGCCTCACAATCCAATCGGTAACTGGTGTGTTGTTCAAGAGGTGCTCATCGATGATGCGCTGGCATCGTTCGGGAGTGACGTTCCCGTACCAGATCCCCTCGGGATAAATGACCATCCAAGGCCCGCCGGAACAAATCCGGAGGCAGGCCGCCTTGGTGCGCATCGCCGGGATGCCAAGGGTCTTCAGTTGAGCCTTGAGCAATTCCCAGGTCGCCAACCCATCAGTGGTCTGACAGCAATCCGGTCCGACACACAGAAAGACGTGACGCGTGCTGGTCTCAAGCCCCATTTTCGCAAAGCCGGCATCGATGGCGGATTGTTCGGTCATGTCACTGCCTTAACGTAATTCTTCATCCCGGCAAATCCCAAACGCCGGCGGAAAATATTCGACAGCCCACCTTTGCGGAGCGAGAAAAGACCGGATGGAACCCCGCAAATACAGCACCGGCACCAAAGGTCGTATCAAAATGCATGCCGATAAGTGCAAGGAATTTATCCATGCTCAAACCTCATTCAACCTGGCGAAGGAATATATTGAATCCCTTGATCCGGACTATGATGAAGCCTCCTGGCAAAGGTTTCAGAGTCCTGAGGACATTCTGCCGGAACTTCAGGCCTGGCTCGATGGCGGCGATCAGGTGAAGCCTGCGGTCTCCACGCCTGCTGTCCCCAGGCATCCTGCGATCAAACCAGCCAGCGAACTCCCTTCGAAAGTCAAAAAGCCGGACGACACGCTTGAGAAATTGCTGCGTTGGCTGGCCAGCGAGGATGTGCAAGCCAGGTTAAAACCTTTATCAGCCAGCGAAGCCGCCGAGGTGGCGCTCCGTCAGTTCCACAAGGAGCTCACGGACTAACCCGAAAGGGGCACCGTCCCGTCAGACCCTTCCTTCACGGCATCAATCATGGCACCGGTCGGGGGACCAAAGCGCCCGGCCCTGAGGGAGCAGGCATCAATAGCCAGCCGCAGACAGGCGTCGCACTCGTCGCCGATATAAGGAATCTCCCGTTTTCATTGCGTTGATGCATGCGATATCAATGTCGGGGACATACCGGCTCAGAACTCTCTCCAGTTCGTTGAGTTTTTGGAACTCTGCGGACACAGCCAAACCGCCCGCGTGAATCCGGAAATACCATGGAAGAGGCCAACACGCCGTAGCGACAACTGCGATTTGACTCTCCCGAAACAATGGGGGCTTCTGAAAAAGAACGCGAAGACGTTCGCCCAGCAAAACAACATCCCTGGAGGTCGGAGAATAGACCAGCGGATAATCGCCCGGGAGATCAGCAGCGCCGGTGCGACGTGTGTCTTGGCCCTTAAAAGAAATCATGAGGCCGTGCTTTTTTTGAGGCGTTTGCCGCAAAAGTCTGAGGGGCCTTCACACAATCGCAAAGCCACTGGGAATTTTTCAGGACTCCAGCCGCTTTGAACGCGCGTCGCACCGGAGAGTCGCCAATTCTCACTTCCGCACCCGTTTCAATCTTTCTCAGGGAAGATCACTCTTGTGGTGACACGAGCAAGCCGGTTACCCCACGTGTTTGAGGGAGGCCATATCGATGACGAAGCGGTATTTCACATCGCCCTTCACGAGCCGGTCGTAGGCTTCGTTAACCTGCTGGATTGGGATAAGCTCGATGTCGGAGGTGATGTTATGCTGGCCGCAGAAGTCGAGCATCTCCTGGGTTTCCTTAAGCCCGCCGATGAGTGATCCGCTGAAGCTCCGGCGGCCGAAAATGAGATTGCTGACTTCTACTGCGAGCGGCTCGGCAGGAACTCCGACCTGCGTGAGATTGCCGTCGCGACGGAGCAGAACGATGTAGGCGTTGATGTCATGTTTTGCCGCCACGGTATCGAGGATGAAGTGGAAGCTGTTTAGGTGCTTTTTCATCGCGTCCTCGTCTTTGGAACAAACAACTTCATCCGCGCCGAGCCGCAGTGCATCGTCCACTTTGTTCTGAGATGTCGTGAAGACCACGACGTGCGCGCCGAGAGCCTTCGCGAGTTTCACACCCATGTGCCCGAGTCCACCGAGTCCCACGATGCCGACTTTCTGACCCTTCGTGACGCAGCGGTGGCGGAGGGGTGAGTATGTCGTGATGCCTGCGCAAAGAAGCGGAGCCGTTCCTGCCAGATCCAGGTTTTCTGGAATGCGTAACACAAAGGCTTCATCCACAACGATCCTCTCGGAGTATCCGCCGAAAGTCATGCCGCCGCTGCGTTTGTCGGGCGAGTTGTAGGTGAAGATGGCTTCCTTCTCGCAGAACTGCTCCAGGTGTTCGGCACAGCTTCCGCATGTGCGGCAGGAGTCCACGAGGCAGCCGACGCCGGCAATGTCTCCGGCTTTGAACTTCTTGACGTGCGCTCCGACGCTGATGACGCGGCCGATGATTTCATGCCCCGGCACGCAGGGATATGTCGTGCCCTGCCACTCATTGCGCACGGTGTGCACGTCCGAGTGACAAACGCCGCAAAAGAGGATTTCGATCTTCACATCATGTTCGCCGGGATCTCTGCGATCGAAGCTGAAAGGTGCAAGCGGCGTTGTGGCGGCGGTAGCGGCGTAAGATTTAGTTTTCACAGGGGTTTGAGAGGGTGTTGTGGCTGGCGGAAACTGTTGGATCCGGCGCTCTTCCGGTAATCGGCATGCTCGCCACTGATGGTTTTCAAAAGGGATGGCTTCCGTTGCTAGGCTGGAGCATCAATCGATGCGACCCGGATGAGTTTTTTGTTTATAAATTCATGGATGCCCAAGCTGGAGAGTTCGCGGCCGTAGCCGGAGTTTTTGATGCCACCGAAGGGCAGGTCTGCAGCGGTCCAAGTGGGGTGATTGATGAAGACCATTCCAGTCTCAATGCGACTCGCGACCCTTTTGCCGCGCGCGACCTCTTGTGTAAAAACCGAACCACCCAAACCGAAGTCAGAGTCGTTGGCGAGGGCCACGGCCTCGTCCTCATTTTTGACGCGAAAGAAAAGCGCGACAGGTCCGAAGAACTCTTCCCGGTAGGCAGGATTCGCGGGTTTGATGTTCGTCAGGATTGTCGGCTGCATGAAAGAGCCGGGGCGATCAATGCGCTTGCCGCCGAGGGCCACGGTCGCGCCCTTAGCTACGGCGCGTTTTAGCTGGGCGAGCAAGGCGACCAAGGCGGCTTCCGTGGACAGCGGGGCGAGGGTTGTTGCTGGGTCCATTGGGTCGCCGGGCGTGAACGCCGCGAGGGCGGTTTGGAATTTGGCGAGGAAGCGGTCGTAGAGTTTGTCGACGATGATGAAGCGTTTTGCGGCGACGCAGCATTGGCCCATATTGTTCATCTTGGCCCAGACGGCCCACTTGACCGCTTTGTCGAGGTCCGCGTCGGCCAGCACGATGAAGGCATCGTTTCCGCCCAGTTCCATCGTGGTCTTCTTGACGTTCTGTCCGGCGCGTCCGGCCACACCCCGGGCAGCGTCCATGCCACCGGTCAACGCCACGCCCTGTATGCGCGGGTCGTCGATGACCGCATTCACCTGGTCGTGGGAGATAAAAAGATTGGTGTAGGCGCCCACGGGCGCGCCGGCCTCCCGCCAGAGCCGCTCAAAGGCCAGTGCGCATTGCGGCACGCAACTCGCGTGTTTCACCATCACGACATTGCCCGCCATCAGATTCGGCGCGGCAAATCGCGCGAGTTGGTAGTAAGGGAAGTTCCATGGCTGGACGCCGAAGAGTACGCCGAGGGGACTGTTCTCAATCACGGCCTGCCCCGACTTGGGCTTGAGCTTTTGCGGAGCCAGGAATCGTTCGGCGTTATTGGCGTAGTAGTCGATGATGTCCGCACTGACCGCGACTTCACCGCGGGCTTCCTCAATGCGTTTGCCCATCTCGAGTGTCATCCGGCGGGCAAACTCATCCGCACGATCCCGCAGGATGGCAGCGGCTTTTGCGGCCACGACGGTCCGCTCGGCGAAGGTCGTGTCGCGCCAGTTGTCAAAGCAGGACGCCGCGGTTTTAAGAACCTTTTCAAGTTGCGGGTCGCTGAGCTCTTTGAACGTTTTCAGGACTTTTCCACTGGCGGGATTGATACTCTGGTAGGGCATAATTTTTATCTGGCGTTAGGCGGTCAGTGTCACGTTAGCTTCACGATCATCTTCCCTGAGTTCTTTCCTGAGAAGAGCCCGAGAAACGCGTCCACGGCATGGTCAATCCCTTCGACAACGGTCTCCTTGTTCTTGAGTTTTCCGGCGCGGAAGTAGCCGCCCACTGCCTTTTCAAATTCGCTTTGACGATCCAACCAATCGCCCACGATCAGACCCTTCATCGTGAGCCGTTTGGTGGTCATGTTGAAGAGGTTGGCGGGACCGGGTTTTGGCTTCTCGTCGTTGTAGGAAGAGATGCCTCCACAGGCGATGATCCGGCCATGCACGCGCAGCGTGGAGAGTGCGGCTTCGAGCGATTCGCCGCCGACATTGTCGAAGTAAACGTCGATCCCGTCGGGCGCGGCGTGGTTCAATTGTTCGAGCGTCGGAGCGGTTTTGTAGTTGAAGGCGGCGTCGAATTTGTATTCGTCCAGCAGACTCTGCACTTTTTCAGCGGAACCGGCGGAACCAATCACGCGGCAACCGCGCAGCTTGGCCAGTTGCCCGGCCACATTGCCAACGGCACCGGCGGCACCGGAAATGAAAATGACGTCGCCAGCTTTCACCTCGACGAGCGTCAATCCCGCCCAAGCCGTCATGCCGGTCATGCCAAGCGTTCCGAGGTAAACGGAGAGCGGCTGCACGGCCTTGTCCACCCCGCGCAATTCTTTCGGCGCAGCGACGAAGGCTTCGCGCCAGCCGTAGCGCGACGTGACCACATCGCCGGTCTTGAACTCCTTCGCGCGTGATTCGACGACCTCTCCGATGGCACCGCCCTCGAGCGCCTGCCCGATCTCAAACGGTGGCACATACGACTTCCCCTCGTTCATCCGGCCGCGCATGTAGGGATCGACGGACATGAACAGGTTTCGCACGAGCACCTGCTGCGCTTGCAGTGGAGGCAGAGCGGATTCGGCCAAAGTAAAATTGGCGGCGGTGGGAATGCCCTTGGGGCGTGAGGCGAGACGGATTTCCTTGCTGGTGGTGAGCTTGGACATATAGAAGATAAATTGGGTTGATAAGTTTGCGAGCGGGAGTTAGCGCGTGGCAGCCCATGCAGCTTGCATGGGTAGTCTCCCTCGCAATTCTCTTAGTAAGCGCCCTGTAAGCAGGTTAACCCGTAACTGTGGGTGTGGTTTGCTGATTTCCCGACTGGCGGTGTTCAGTCGTTCACCGTGAAGCCGACTTTGAGGGTCACCTGCCAGCGATGGACCTTGCCTTTTTCGATGTTGCCGCGCGTTTCCACCACCTGAAACCAGCACAGGTTCTTGATGGTTTTGTGCGCGCGTTGGATGGCCTTGTTCACGGCGTCCTCAATGGACAAGGTGGAGGTGCCGGTTAGCTCGATGAGTTTATAGACGGGATCTTTCATAAGTGGTGCTCGGATTAGTCCACAACCAGCGTGACAGCCGCGTCGCCGCGCAGGGCCTTGGAATACGGGCAGGTTTGGTGCGCGGCCTCCATGATGCGCTGCGCTTGATCGCGGTCGGTGCCCGGCAGCTGCGCATGCAACTCCACCGCCAGGCGAAAACCGCCCTGATCCTCTTCGATCAAACTCACCAGCGCTCGCACTGTGGAATTCTCGACGTGTATGCCGAGCTTCTTAGCGGCATTGCCCAGTGCGCCGTGGTAACATGCGGAATAGGCACCCGCAAACAGCAACTCCGGATTAGGGCCCCTTTTCTCAAACCCGCTTTCCAACGGATTACCTAGTGTGACGTTCAGCAGTCCGTCGGGCGACTGAATTGTTCCTGAGCGGGCTCCCTTGGAAATCGCTTCGGTAGTGAATAGTGTTTTCATGATAGGATTGGATGCGTGGCGGTGTGGTTTGATTTTACGGTTTTAATAGTTTAAGCAGGACTTTGGCGGCTTCGGCGGAAGAGGCAGGGTTTTGGCCGGTAACCAGCAACCCGTCGGTTTGCACATAAACGCCCCAGTCGGGTCCTTTGCTGTAATGTCCACCCGCCTTCTTCAACTCATCCTCCAGCAAAAGCGGCACGACTTTTGTCAGCTTCACTCCGGCTTCCTCGGTATTGGAAAACCCCGTCACATTTTTTCCCTTCACCAAAGGGTCGCCATTGGGCAATTTGACGTTGAGCAAGGCACACGGCGCATGACACACCAGCGCCATGGGCTTTTCCTGTTGCTGAAAGGCTTCAAGCAAAGCGATCGACCTGGCATCCTTGGTCAGATCCCACAAAGGACCATGGCCCCCCGGGTAGAAAACCGCGTCATAATCGGCAGCCTTGACGTCACTCAATCTTAAGGTGTGCGCGAGTTTCTGTTTGAGGGATTCATCCTTGTCAAACCGCCGTGTGAATTCCGTTTGAGCCACAGCCTCCTCGCTTTCGGGATCGATCGGCGGCTGCCCGCCTTGGGGCGAAGCCAGAGTGATCTCTACCCCGGCATCCGCCAGTTCGTAATACGGAGCTGCAAACTCCTCCACCCAAAAGCCGGTCTTCTTGCCGGTGCCACCCAACTCGCTATGCGAGGTTAAGATAATTAAAACTTTTATGATGATAGGATTAGTCATTGTTCGTAGTTCAGGGTTGCAATTGGTTTTGACAATCCGAAGCAACAATTTAGCAGGTGCGCAGGTGCGCACACTGGGGTAATACCCTGCACTGATCCGATGGCAGCTTTGCTGTTGCGCGGCTGAATAAAAGCGGGGAATCGGGGGGGTCTGCTTTATCAATAATAACGGAATGCAGTGCGCGGAGCTCGATGACCATGCTGTCACGTGCAATGGGACGCACGTGGCGACCACGAACCGGTGTTCGCAGAAAACTGAGAACTCCGGCAGCGGTAAGGTGCGTTCTAGAGGCTTTCATTAAAGACCTCAGTCAGCCAAGCCTATAATCTTAATGACATCGCCCTCGTCGACTCCAAGGTGCCTGGATTTGCCACCGACAACGGTCTTTTCATCCTGACCATCTACAAGGCGGTGGTGTTGTCACCAACAGCTTTTCCGACCCAAGCCGATTTCGACTATTGGAATACCCGGCTTGTCAACACCAGCGAGGCGGCCCGTCAACAATCGCGCAACCTCATGCTGGCACGGCTTGCCACGGAATCGTTCAATCCCACACCCGTGGCGAGCATGACCGCATTCGATCTCACGGTGTCGAATCGCAACAAGGTCATCTTTGGTGTCCTGCTAGCGGGGCTGATGCGGATGCAATTGACCATGCCCGAATTCGTTGGGGGCTATGTTTTTCCGGCTGATCTGGGGCCGATCGGGGCCATCGTCGCTATTTTTATGCTCTCTTATGAGATACTCGGACTAACAGGCTTCGGAATCCACTCACCTTCCTTGATGCCGGATAGATGGTTTTGGAATCTCGCCAACACAAAAAGGTGATCGGACAGGCGGTTTAAGAAGATCAGTGCTGGTTTGTTAACCCCGTCCTCTGGCAGGAGGAGGGCTTCCCGCTCAGCGCGCCGGCACACACAGCGCGCGAGCTGGATCGCAGCCGCAGCCGGAGTTCCCCCCGGCAGGATAAAACTTTGTAATGGCGGCAGGTGGGCCTGCAGGCTGTCGATCTCCTTCTCAAGATCGTCAACATCTTCCGCAGAAATCCTCGTCACCTGCCGCCCGCCGAAAGGGGTGGCAAGATCAGCCCCCAAGGTAAACAGCAAAACCTGCAATCTCCTCAAGATCTGATCCACCTGGGTGCTGGGATCAGAGCTCCTCGCCACTCCCAATTGTGCGTTGAGTTCGTCAATGCTCCCGTAAGCCATCACTCGGGGATGAGATTTGGAAACACGCTCACCGGTAAAAAGGCTTGTTGTGCCGGCATCCCCGCTGCGTGTGTAAATTTTCATGGCTCAGGAGGGATTGTCTGCGCCCCATCAGGGGCTTGCAAGAGATTGCTTTGACTGAACTCCGCCTGTCGCGTTGACACGAGGGTTTTCCCTCGACAAAATCAAATATGTGATATTTTGTCTTGTGGGCCTCGCTGTTCACACATCCCCATGAGTCACAAAATTTTTGTCTGCCCTAACCGCAGAAACCAATGAAGACCAGCCTTAGTCATTGTTTGACCGTGTTGCTCCTTCTCCTTGGCTTGGTGAGTTTGGAAGGGGCAACGTTTGCGATTCGTTCTGATACAAGCGACCGGGCCTGGCGTTCAACGGGGGTGGGAATTTATGTGGGGCAGGCCACCGCCCGCATTGGAACGGAAACTGCGGGCCAGACCACCTGCTTTGTGATTCCGTTTCAGCTTCCTGAATTGCCGTCAGGGGAGGAGATCACAGAAGCGGGGCTGCAGCTTTTCAGCGAATCGCAGTCCAATTTGAACGGGCAGGCGAGAATGGATGTGAGGGCGGTTCGTGTTTCGTCGTCTGCCGGGACCCAGGCCTCGGATATCACGGCTGGTTTGCAGGTGGTCAACGATGCCTATGTGCTGAATGCGGCCATTCCGGTGCAGCAAAACCTCACGTTTAGCTCTCCTGACCTTGTGAATTATCTTCGCGGGATTTATAAAACCGATCCGAATGCCGCGGGCAAATTTGTCATCTTCACGGTGCTTCCTGATGTGGCGAATACCGCTGGGTCCCGATTTGTCACGGTGTCCACAGCAGACAATGGGACAGTCGGGCATCACCCGACCCTCAGCGTGGTGACCGGGATGCCGGCGGTACCGAGTGAGAGCATCACACATCGTGGAGTGACGTGGGAACTTCTGGGGACAGGGCATACCACAGGCGTTTTTATCACGGGTGATCCCTGGGTGGTTGGGCCGGTGACGGTGATTGGCATCACCAACTCTCTGAATTCTCCGGATTTCACTCCAAGGAAAGGTCAGAACGGGTCCATGGTTAATCCGCTGGTCGGGCACAACCGCCAATACCAAGGGTACGATGACGGGATCAGCACCTATCGGGAAGTATTGAATGCCGGATTGCCGGATGGTCAACCGATCACAAGCGCAAATCCCTTGGTGGTGGAAGCGGGAAGCACGCTGATCTCGATGGTCAGTTGGCTTTATTCCTCTGCCTCAATCCGCGAGCCCGGGTGTCCGGAGTTTAATCTGGGAACCAATGCGCCCCGGCCGGCCACACGCTCTGCGGGTGTTTTGACGGTGCTCGGCGAACCTCCAGCTCCCAACACGTTTCGTCCTCCTTACGCCGGGAGTGACAAGTCCATTCGGTTCGCGATCGATGATCTCAACATCGCACTGCTGAAAAATCTGACCCCGCCCGCCAATGCGCCATCACCAAATGACCTGGCACAAGCCATGGGCCGCACCTGGGTGGACCATGGTTATGAATACCTGGGAGCCATGATTCATCCTTCAGAGCACATGCCCAACTACGGCAGGGACATGGCGGCTATTGTCGGAAATGCCGCACTGCTCCTGAATTTGGATTTTCAACAATTGCCGGGCAGCCCAAACAAGATGCCTCTGCTGATCGCGATGGTGCAATTCGGGATCGATCTGTGCGGGATTGCGGATAACGGTGGAGGGTGGCCAGCCAACGGGGGTCATCACTTGGGAAGGTTTTGGCCCGTGTTGTTTGCGGGGTTGATGTTGGACGATCCCCGGATGAAATCTGTCGGGATTTGGGGGAGGCACCGAGGCCCGGGTTTTGCATCCGTTGATTCGGGACTGACGGAATTTCAAGAGTTCCAAAACCAATTTTATGTCTCGATGGCGGATGTGGAAATCACGAACGGCCCGGATTGGTCGCCTGACACACGGGGAGACATCCTTCCCTATCAGATCGCAGATATTGGCATGCCAGAGTGGGGGATTCGTCATTCTTCGCGACCCGAAGATAATAATGCCGCCATCAACACGCCCTACCGTGACATCAATGGATCGTGTTCTCCGGCGTTTGCTCTGGCGGCGAGAATCATGGGTGTGCAAAACCTTTGGAACCATGACGCATACTTTGATTACGCCGACCGCTACATGGCACTCACTGGCGGCGGCACGGGTGCAAACACGCTTTCCGCCTTTGCCAAGTCCATGTGGCAAATGTATGCGGTCCCGCACGACGTCATCTCTTACAATGACTTCCTTCTGGCCCATTTCACGCCTCTGGAAATTAACAATGATTTGTTAAGCGATTCCGGGGCAGATCCTGAGGGTGACGGTCTCAGCAACCTCCTCGAGTATTATTTTGGAACGCATCCCCGGCAGGCAAGTGTCCTGCCCGCCACGACGTTGCGCTCGGAAGGCAGTCAACTTGTCCTCGACCATCTTACCCGTGTGCGTCCTCCGAATGGGCGCATGCGGTGGCAAAGCTCCCCGGATCTGATCACATGGAGCCCGATGATTCCGGAATCTCTCACGTTCACTGAAGAAGCGGGGGGGCTTTTTAACCTTGAAGCGGGTTTCCCCATGCCAGGGGAAGGTCGGATGTTTTATCGCGTGAACGTTTTGGAGTAGATCACTCCGCAAACTCGACCGAGATATCATCGATCCAGATTGTGGCATCCGTGAAGGGCTCGAGCATCATAAAGCTGAGTGTGAGGCTTCCCGTGTTTGGTTCGAGCACGGCATCCCACTCGACGGTTTCCCATTCTGTGCTCAAGGGGATCGACCTGGCATTCCAATGAAATTTGCAGCGTTTTCCCTCACCGTCTTTTTGCTCGGCGACCAGGAAGCCGGGTTTTGTAAGACCATCAGATCGAACATGAAATGTTACTTTGACCTGACGGCCACTGGCGGGGAAATCCGGAGTTCGCAATGAAGCGCGCCGGGCGGGTTCCACAAACTTCCACACCAGGGAATTGCTGCCGCCGTGGGCGCCCTGGTCGTCCAAGGAGAACATCATGGGGGTCACAAAAGACGCTGCCGGACGACCGCTGGCTTTGTTTTCTTCCGTATCTGCTGAGGCTCTCCATCCGGGAAAATCTGCGGAGGTGTTCTCGAAATCGATGACTTGAATCTCGGCGTGTAGGAGGGGGGCAGCCAGAAAAGTTAGGATCAGGTGGGGGAGTCTCATGGGGATGTTGAACACTGTCTGTCTCACCGTTTAACATGCTCGATCTCTGAACCCAAGAAATTTAGTGAAAGTCCGGAACGAGCGGGTTTGAATTAATGTGGGTGAGTCAACGAGGGGTTGACGACTGGAAGCAAGCGCTCCCAGTCCGAGCGGGCTCACCCATTTTAAATCACGTCCGAACGATGCCACATTCTATTGCTCTGCTCATTGAGAGATGGGACGTCAGGTGAGAAGTGGTTCAAAGCAGATCCGCCATCGCCGAGGCTGCAGCGTCCATCAGGCCTTTGCCCGTGGGCGTGAGGAGCGCGTGGGCCTTCACGGTGGCGAAGCCTTTTCGAAAGCATGTGGCATCGTCCTCGAGGGCCTTGCGGGCTTGAGCGGTTTGTTCAGCATCCAAAACGCCGGAATCGAGGAGGGTTTTCACGCTGCGATACATGCGGGCCGAAACGTAGGTTGCATGATAAATGCCCTCCATGGGGCGAGCGTCCCGCCGCAGAGGTGACTCGTGCCTGTCGTCGTACGCATTGAGGGTGAGGGCTTCTTCGGCAGTCATTCCAAAGAGCAGATTGTGGGCACTTTCGTGTGCCAGCATCTGAACCATCTCCAATGTCCCACCGGAACGCTTGGAGTTGATAAGGATGGCACCCCAGAACATGAAGCTGGAGGCTCCGTCGAAAGTCATTCCGCTTTTAGACGGACGCGCGCTCGCCAAATAAATTTGGCGGACAAGCTCGCGAACTTCCTCCTCAAGGTCTGGGTCACCGTACTGCAAAAGATCCAAGGCTTGGAAAATCTCTTTGCGGCACAGGTTGAACTCCTCGGTGCTTGATGGACCCACGGGGCATTCGACCCCGCTGTCGGTCAGGAAGAAGCGGACAATACGGCTGGCAGTCGGGTCACTAGCCGGGTCCAACAAATCAGCGATCTCAAGCTGATTCCGAGACGCTGGAACCGCGAGTAGGGATTGCCAGAAATCAGATGCCGCGTTGGCCTCATCATTTTCAATGGCGACCACGAGGTCGAAGTAGTAGCTGAATGCCTCGGAACGTATCGGGCCGACCGCGAGACGTTGGAGGAACGACTCGAGGGGTTCCCCGGATTCTGGAAGAATGGACGTGGCGACTTGATGGATGTGCTGAAGACTGGCTGCCAAACTTGCGCGCATTCGTTTGTCCAGTAGGCGGACACGAGCCGCGTCTGGGGCGAAGCCGAAATGAATTTCAGACTCAACAGGACATACATCAGCAAGAGTTGGCATTTTTAAGAGCCCATTAAGGGAGTGAGTGGCGAACCACAACCATTTTATCTCTCCCACCCAGTGCCTCCAGATATGGCGTGTATTGCTGGGTTTCCATGGCTATGAGGAAAGAATCGGAACTGCCAGATACGGATGTATCCGTTCATTCCCTTTCCTCGTAAGGATTGGGGAGGAACTTAGGCGGCTGGAGGAGGGACTTTCGTGCCCACCATCTTATCTCCGACCTTCGCAAGATTCGCGGGGCTGAGGCCCTCGGATTTATTCGCAGCGACAAGTTTGAAGCCCAAGAGTTTCTTCCAATCCAATTCGACTTTTTGCTTCGTTGACATAGCCCGATAGCATTAGAAGGTATATCCCTATCGTCAACCGCAAAACATTCGTGCATGATCAATTTTTTTACCACCCGCCCATTCCGGTTCACCCTTTGGGATGTGCAGGGGTCGAAGATCCGGGGTCGGATTCGGCTGTTGAATTACGAGAGCGCGCTGGCGGCACGGCGATTTGAGCGAGGCACATATATCTTCACTGATCTCGACCGCCTTCACTACAGGGATCGCGAGGAGGCTGCGAGGCTTTACCGCTTCCTGAAAAATGAGGGTTGCCAGGTGTTGAACGATCCCGCGCGGGTGCCGTCGAGACTCGCATTGCTCGTCGCCTTGCACCGGGAGGGGATTAACGAATTCAACGCTTTTCGTGCGACCGAACTCC
>JBGSPC010000197.1:0-2125 GCA_041738805.1 Terrimicrobiaceae bacterium
CCGAGGCTGGTGGGGCTCAACTAACAAAGAGACTCCTTTCTGAAGTTGAACCGCATTTTGCCGATTTGTATCGCCAAGGAACATCTCTCTTCCGTGCAGTAGAGACCTCTCCATGCCCAAAAGAAATGGCGGACTTGATGCGTCACAAGAAATTCAGATTGCCCGATGCTGACATGTTGAAGAACTTCTTTGGGAATAGGAGTGAGGCCACTCAGTTGGCTGATAAGCTTAGGCCCTATGGGGTTCAACTCGTTATTGTCGAGGGGAAACTGGCTTACCGAACACTTGGTGGTGCTAAGTTTCTGCCATATAAAGCTGCCTCAAGCCAACTGAAAATCCTGATGCCTGGCAGTCAATTGCCTCACATCACCCCTATACTGCCGTGAGCAAGATGATTAAAGTCTATGACTTGCGTGAAGACCCGTCATTGCAACAGATGCAGGAAGCGTCTGTGGGTGACAGCGATTTCGGGCTGTCGCCTATGCCAGCTTTGATAGGAACAGATGCTTGGTGGTCAGCGGTTGGTAACGGAGACATCCCGTCGACTCACTTGAAGGGTGTAATTACTGATGTTCAATGGCGTTCTATGGGAGACTGGCCCACGTTCAAAATAGAAAGTCAAGCCGGAATTGAGGAGTCATTTACTCGGGAAGGGGACGGAAGCCGCTATGTCGTTGGCTTGGCTGCGGAGGTCCGGTATGTGGTGATCAATTTCAAAGCCGAGGTCGGTGGCTTGATCAATGACAAGGTTGTGACTGAAGTTTGGTTGGAGGACAGCCCGCGAAGGACTGAACGACAGCCGCCGGGACCAGACCGGATTTTGGAACGTGGAAGCACTGCTGCGAAAGAAGTGACGACGGACGGTCCTCCCTAAGGTTGCTGGGTGCGCATCGAAGGCGTGCCCAGTTAGACTACACCCTAACTGGGCATTTTCCACCCCCCGCAAAACCCCACAAAACTTGCCAAGATAGGGTCGATTTACCCATTTCTTGACATGTGCCAACCCGGGTCTCAGGCTCTAACCGGGCAAAGGTGGAGGTGTCGGAAAACAGGTTTGTCGCGCACCACCAATAGGTCGACACTTCCACCGCTTTTCGCCCTTTTTCTACACGAAAAACCAGGTCGCATTGAACCACTGTACGAATTCCGGGCTCGGGATACAGGCGTTACAGGTTCAGGCGATCGCTGCCAGTCCATTCTTCTTGACCAGGGACAGCAGTTTGAGCGACGGGCCGGCTGGATGTTTTGTGCCGCGTTCCCATTGGCTGACCGCGTCTTTCGAGACGTTCAAATGATTGGCAAAAACCGCTTGGCTTACCTGTTCACGTTCACGCAGTGCCCGAATTTCGTCGGCAGTGAAAACATGAATTGGGGTCAGGCAGGACTCGTCGAAACGACGCATCGTCTGCTTGTCCATCATCCCAGCCTCATGAAGATCGCTCGCCGTCTGGTGAATAGCCGACTTGATCTCGCTCTTGTAGCACTTAACCTTGGTCATGGCATTTAACCTCCATATATTTGCCTTCATCGATAAGACTTTGCAACTCAGCAGCGGACGCAGAAAACAAGATTGTGGCCAGTTCCTTGAAGTCGCGCTCATCGCTTTCGTCTATGTTGTCTTGCTCGCTTTTGGCGAACCCGTAGATGAAAAAGGACCGCTCGCCTTTACGGAACAGAATGATAGACCTGTAACCGCCCGACTTGCCCGCGTTTGGCCGTGCGATCCTCTGCTTGATGACTCCACCACCGTAATCTGCATCGATGACGCCTCGCTCCGCATTTCTTACTGCCTCGCAAAGCTTTACGTCGGCGATGTGCTCCTTATGAGCGAATTTGTCGAACCATTTACTCTTGTAGACCTGCATCCGGTGGTGGTTCCGTTCACTGGGGAAATTTTCATCTGCTGTAGAACCATGTTCTATAGAACCATAGAGATCCATTCTGGTTCCTGCTCACAGTCGACTGCAGCAATCTTCCAAAGTGGACTTCAGTTGATTGTCGTTGGGAGTCGCTCGTTGCACCTGCCGGCGGACCAGATATCTGGGCGGTGGTCCGTTTCCGTAGTGGCGTTCAGGTGCTCCGTATTCTGCGTATTCCAGGGCCGGGCGCGAAACCGGGTCCGGTC
>JBGSPC010000212.1:0-5542 GCA_041738805.1 Terrimicrobiaceae bacterium
GGTTTTCCTTGTCACCAGCAGCTTCACATATCATTGGGCGGAAGGTGCCGTAAAAAAGGGCAAGTCGGGTCTGATGTGGCTCGCTTTCACGATCCTTCTGGGATCGATTTTCGTGGGTGTGCAATGTTATGAATGGTATCACCTTCATCATGAGGGGCTCTGGTTCAATCAAGGAGGCGTTTACGGCTCCTCGTTCTTTCTGATCACCGGCTTTCATGGTGCCCACGTTGTGATTGGGGTCCTCTTGATCCTCTGGGTTTTTCTGAGGCAATTGCTCACGCGCTGCTACACTCCGGCCCGCCATATCTCCCTCAACAATGTGGGGCTTTATTGGCACTTTGTGGACGGCGTCTGGCTGGTGGTCTTCACTCTCCTGTATCTTGTCTGAGGAACTCCCGCCGCGGATTCCCCGTCTTGGCTGGGCGATTGCTTTTGTCGTGGCCACAGCCGCCATGGCCTTCGCATTCGTAACATTTAAACAATCCTCTGACACTCAGGGGCGCCCTTCCCGGCTTGAACGTTATGCCAAAGTTCCTGCTTTTGAATTTGTTGCTCACGATGGCACCAAACTCTCCAGCGTTGATCTCGAGGGAAAAATCTGGGTCGCGAACTTCATTTTCACCCGCTGCAAGGGGCCATGCCCGATGATCACCAGTCGGATGGCCGAGCTTCAACAAAAGTTGGGCCGTTCCAAGTCCACAGACGTGAAGCTGGTTTCGATCACTGTGGATCCGGAGTATGACACGATGGAGGTGCTTAACGCTTATGCCACGCAAGTCGGTGCTGATCCCGCCATCTGGAAATTTCTCACAGGTCCCAAAGCCCAGGTGGAAAATACGGTCCGGAAGGGATTTCTCCAGCCCCTCACCGAAGGCAAAGATGATGAGCCCATTCACTCCGCTCGTTTTGTGATTGTTGACCGCGAGGGATGGATCCGCTCATTTCCCGATGGAAATGATCCCGAAGTCGTGCAAAGATTACTCCTGGACCTTGGCGACCTGCTTCGCGAAAGCCCACCAAAAAACCCGTGAAAAACCTATTCTCCATTTGTTGCTTTGTGCTTTTGTTGACCGTTCACCAAGCCGCAGCCTGTGTGGGTTGCCGCGAACCCGGCTCGGATACGGTGGCCAATGAACCCCAAACCGTCATGGCCGGCTTCGGGTTTTCCTGGGGCGTGATCATCATGTTGGTTTGCGCCATCTCCGTGGTGACCGGAATCACTGCCTATATTTGGCGGACGATTGTGCGGATCGAGCGCGAGCGCGCGAATCTATGACGGTCTCCGACCTGCCTGCCCTTAATGCAGGCCTCAACGGGCTCGCAACGATTTTTTTGACGGCAGGATATGCCTTCATCCGTCTGAATAAACGGACCGCTCATCGGATATCGATGCTATCTGCGTTTTCTGTGTCGGTGGTTTTTCTGGTTTTTTATGTGCTCCACAAAATTCTTGTGAAAGGAGTGCACACGCCCTTTGGAGGGGAGGGGGCTATTCGGATGTTCTACTACAGCATGCTGATCTCTCACATCATCCTTGCCATTCTGATTGTCCCCCTGATTTTGGTGACGCTCCGTCATGCTCTCGCTGGTAGGTGGGATGTCCACCGGGTGTGGGCGAAGTGGACGTTCCCCATCTGGTATTATGTGTCCGTGACAGGTGTCCTGGTTTACTTTTTTCTCTACGTATGGTTCCCGAGCAAATAAGCGGTCTTGAACATCCCGGCGTGATGGATGCCTTTGCGCACGATTCCCGCGAGGGGAAATTGGTGATGGCCATGTATGAAACCAGACCATGGGAAGGTGGGGAGCATCAGCTCTTCCAACTTCAGGAAAAACTGAATGCCTATTTGTCCTTTGCCTTGGATGGCGAAATGGAAGAGGCCTTTCCGCAGTTGGCCGGCCTGCCCTTGGAGATTCAGCTTCGGACAACCTCCGAACCCGACCCTGCCGCCTGGGACCTGATCCGGCGGATCCGTGAGCAACTGGGCTTTCAGTCCATCACATTTGAAGTCATTCAAGTCGAAGAGGACGAGTGTTGCGGGCAGGGCGGCTGCGGGTGCTCCGGCAGCTGAATGTGACCCGGAAATAGAGGAACACTGCAAGTGTTTCTTGTTTGAAGCCATGGATGATCACGGCGCCAGGGTGGATATCAGCTCCCGCCCCGCCTTTGAATTGATGCCAGCAGCCGTCCCGTCTCCCGGTCCTGCACGCGCTTCTTTAAATCAGCCCGCTTGTCGGAGTCAGCTTTTCCTTTGCCCACACCCACCTCCACTTTGATGTGGCCCTTTTTCCAATACATCCGCAAAGCCACCAAGGTTCGTCCCGCCTGATCAACTTCAGCGGCCAGATGAGCAATCTCACGCTTGTGGACAAGCAGACGACGGACCCGCCGGGGCTCGTGCTGCTCATGGCTTGCCCTGACGTAGGGTTGAATATCGCATTGATAGAGAAACAACTCCCCGCGCTCAACTTTTGCGAAGGCCCCTTGCAATTGCACATGACCCAGACGGATTGACTTGACCTCCGTCCCCATGAGCTGAATGCCAGCCTCGAATTTTTCGAGGATGTGATAATCGTGGAACGCCTTGCGATTGGTAACTATTTCTGCGGACATTTTAAGCGTCCGCCGTCAAAAGGGAAAACTTACCCCACCGACAGCGGAATGACCTCGCCCCGTGTGAAGCCGAGTTTGCCTTGGGCGATTTCTGCAAGGGCTATGTCCATCAAGCCCATGCGTGGTTCGACCGCCACCATCGGGCGACTGCTCGCGCTCAGTTGACGGACTCTTTTGGAGACCATGTTGATCAGGACTTGGTGATCGGGGACCACTTTGGATGCTGCGTCGAATATTTGGCTGTTCATTTAAATGGTTCCGGAGGTTGTAATTCGGAGAACCTTTTACTGTGCGGGGAACCGGCTGGGAAGTCAATGATTTCTTGAACAAAGTTTGGGGCCAGGGTGTGATAAAAAATGGGTGAGGTGGATCGGGCGCCAGCCTCTCCCCAACCGGTAGGGCGTGGGTCGCCGACCCCGCCGACTTATCTCATCAAGCAACGGACGCCTCGGCGAGGCTTCCCTACCACCATTTTCGACGCCAGCAACAGCGCCGTTCCCCCGAACAAACTTGCCGAAGCTTGGAATTCCAGTGAGGAATAGGAGCACGTCAATGAAGCTCGTCATCTCCAGTCTCTGCATCCTCTGCATTCTGCCTGTGTGTTCGCTGGCCCAAGTCTCCATTCCCACTGCCAAGCCAGCCAAAGTGGAGACTCCAACCCCTGATTCCGAGGAGCGCCGGGAAATGACCCGCGTGCAGATCCTGCTTGACCGTGCAAACTTCCGTCCCGGCAAGATTGATGGATTGGGTGGGGAGTTCACGCAAAAGGCTGCCGACCGTTATCTTCAGGCCAAGAATCTTGAGCCCGGTGCCAGGTTGGACACCACACAAATTCCAGAGCCCTACACGACCCACACTCTGAGCGAAGAGGAACTCGCATGGATCGGGAAAACGGCCTCCTCTCCCCCCGAACAGGCCAAACTCAAACGCATGCCCTATGGGGATGCCTGGGAATTGGTCGCAGAGATGTTTCACTGCGATCTCAACTTTATAAAAGAGCTGAATCCTGAACTCGCCACCGCACAACTGGCTGCGGGAAACACGATCCGGGTCCCCGATGTGCCCGCTTTCCGCATGACGGATGTCCAAGCCTTGGAAAAGCAGCGGGCTGCGGAGGCCAAAGCCCGCAAGGCGGCTTCTGAAGCGGCTGGAGCAGGCACCCCTCAGAAAAATGAGGGCACGGCAACTGAGGCTGCGCCAACTCCGGACACCGCACCTTCCGCAACCCCGGAGGCAGCCCCCCTCAACCATCGTCTCGTCCTATTGCGCGAGCCACGAATCATTGAGGTCTACAACGGAGAGAACCAAATGATTGCTTGTTTCCCCTGCACCCCGGGATCCAGTTCCATTCCCGTTCCCCAGGGGATATGGAAAGTCACCAGCAATATCCTTATGCCTTATTTTCGCTGGGACAAATCAGTGCTTCAAAGCGGAGTGCCCAGTGAAACAGCCTATAACATTCCTCCCGGCCCCAACAATTATGTGGGCATCGTTTGGATGGGTATCAACCGCCGCAGTGTGGGAATGCATGGAACAAATACCCCCGACCAGATCGGACGAAACCAGTCCAGCGGCTGCATCCGCCTGGCCAATTGGGACGCGTTCCTCCTCTCGCAGCTTGTTGAAAAAGGCACTCCCGTCGAAGTCCGCTAAAGCTGCCATTCGTCACGTTGTGTGACGAAATTATCACACTTCCCCCCTTGTCCCGGTTTGGCGGTGGGGTATTCATTCCACGTAACTGGAGCTCGTACGGTCCAAGTTGAAACCAAACACCAACTTCTCCATGAGCCGCCCTTTTCATCCCGACAGCCAGCCACAATATCCACGCTATTCCGATGGTCCGGAACGTCTCCGAAACCGCCCGGACCGGGTCAAAGGAAATGTGAGCTACGTCCATGACTACCGTGAGGGACCATCACCGGGTCCCTCCAACTCGCGTGCCCGTTCCAAAGGTAACACCCCGTTTGTTTCGGGTTTCCTGCTTATCCTTCTCTTCGCTCTTTTTGTGTCGGTTTCTTTTTATGGGGGAGTGATCTTCGGTCGGGGAGGCAAAACCGCACAAACCAATCAGGCCGCAGCGCCTGCCAGACAGAAGCCGCTCCCCCCGGAGGCCATGACCCAATTAAACGACGCCATGGCGATTCTAAGAAACGGCGATCCCTCCAAAGCTCTTCAAGAACTCCAAAATCTCACCACGCTTCACCCCCACACTCCCTCTCTCTTTTATGCGACAGCCATCGCGGCCCTGACTTCGGAGAACATCGAACTCGCAGGAACCATGGCGGAATCCTGCGCGGCCTGGGGGTATCGCAAATCCGATGCACTCGCCCTGCTGGCCAATATCGAGCTTGCCAAGGCCAGCCGCAGTGAGAGCCCTTCGTTCGCTGATCCCAATTTGCGGGCAAAGGATTTCCTCACGCAAGCCATCGAGGCCGACCCCCTCAACCCCGGCCCCCACATTGAGCTGGCCGCGATTTCGCGACGTCTGGGGCACGCCGAAGAGGCGGTTGCCCACCTGGAACATGGGAAAAATTTGGTTTTCCCCGTGGATACGATCGTCGTCACCGAAACCACCCTGGCCATTCTCAGGGATGAGTCCCCGGTCAACGAGCCTGAAATGCACATTCCACCATTCGCTCAGGCTGTTCGCAGCGCCAGCGCCGGCGATCTTCCCCGGGCGGCCCTGCTGTTTGCTGATTGCCGCCGCCACCTCCCGGAGGAAACCTACGCATTCCTGATCGGCGATCCCGCTGTCCGAAAATACATCAACCAACCGGAACTTAAGGACATTTTCGCAGGACGCTGATTGAGAAGCTCAAAAAGATTTGATGAGCTTTTGAATCTCGTCGTGGGGGCCTGTATGGAAAAACGTCAGACCCTTGGGTTCTGGCAGAAAAATAAGACGCAATTTCAGCCCGCAACGGCTCT
>JBGSPC010000256.1:0-9786 GCA_041738805.1 Terrimicrobiaceae bacterium
TGTCTGTGTGGTTGCCGACAAGGCTTATGATAGCGATCCGCTGCGTGAACAAATGGCAGCCCAAGACATGATCTTGCTGGCACCGCATCGCACCGGGCGCACCCGTCTCACCTACAACGATGGTCGGCGACTTCGCCGCTAGGGGAGATCGTTTTTCAGGCGTGCTCGTTCGAGCGGAATCACGTGGGTCTCACTGCGCCCCAGGGTTTCTGAAACGAAAAACAGAGTCTGCGAAGGCGGCGAGGGTGGAAAATTCATCGAGAAACTGTCGCCGCCCACAAAGGATCCGTTTATTAAGAACGACGCATGTCCCATGGGCAGAGTCGTACTGATATGTTTGTCGCCGATGAGATAGAGGTCTGGAGGACGATCCCCAACTTGCACACTGCGCAGCATGCTGTGTTGTACTTCCTTAAGCATGCCCGAAGACGAGAAGGCTCCGCCGCGGACTTGGTCGCCATGTGCGATTTGCATCCGAAAATTGCCGACGTCAACAATGCGTCTTGCAGCGAGGCGGGAGTCATACCGGAAATTCGTAAGCGTTGTCTCGCAGAGTAGTCCCAAGGCATCAAAGAGCAGGGTATCAAGTTGGCTCCAGCGTCGGTCGCTTGGCATTTTTTTCTGACCCACCCACCTTCCATGGTTGCCACCGACTCCAAGCATTTCGATCAGTGCCACGCGTGCCGCCAGACGTGCCACAAATTGGTATAGGCAGTGGAGCGCCAAATCCGATTGAGTGGCAATTGGCAAAGTCAGGTCATCCTCCAAGCTGTGGCCCAATCGCCCGTGGACCATGTCCCCGAGAAAGATGAGGACCAGCTTGCTGGCGGGATGGCGTTTGAGAATTCGGATAATCTGCAGTTCATAAAAATGAATTCGTGCAACCATGGTCGCCGGGTTATAGGCCCCCCAGCGGGTTGAAAAGCCCTCGATCTCCCTGGGGTCCACCACCTGCCCGCAATGGAGGTCCCCAAATAACACCACACAAACGTCAGTGCCCGATGCAGGTGTTTCGACAGGCGGAATGTTTATGACGGGCGGCATGGCGAGCACGGTCCGACGAAATTCGTCCATAAACCGGCTCACCAGAATGTCGTCTTGTGTTTCAGCCATGATCTCGCGCCTGGCCTTGTTTTCCTCGCTGCGATCAAGCTGCTGCTTCGCCACCGTACGAACCTGATCATACTCCTCAGTTGTCCACTCATCGGGCAGGCGTTCCTCGTCCATCAACATGTCAAGCGGTTCGAGCACACGGGCGCTGGAGTAGCCAAGTTTGAGCAGCTTGTGGCGGACGGCCCGATCACTTCTCCCCAGAATGCGGGCAATTTCCGCACATGGATGTCCCGCAGAGTAAAGGCGCAGGAGTTTGCGGACATCCCGATTGCGCCAGACCCTGGTGTGCATTGGCCAGTTGATTTTGCTCATCTCTATAACTCACCTGCTGCGCGAGGATTAATTTCCAAAAAGTTTTTTAATTTTTTCGGTGGGGGAGGAGGGGGCGGGGGTGGTTGGCCGTTTGGCCAGTCACCCCGATAGGCCCAAAAGTCGGGGAGGGGCGGTGTCATGAAAAAGACATCAACTCTAGCAACGGTCCCGGCAAACGACGGGAGTAACCATCAAAACCATAAACTGGCCACAACCTATCTCGATTGGATCAATGATCCGGATTCCAAGCCGATCGATGCGGAATTTGGAGGGGCCCTTGAACGTCAACTCCTGACAATCATGCCAAATGGCATCCTGCAAGGAGCTCTGCTTGGGCAGGAGAAGGATATCCGCCAACAGGCTGCATTCGAGCTGCTCAAGGGCTACTTGGCAGGACATCCCGAACTTCAGGCTGCGAGGAAATCCGAAGACATCGCGACGATTGCATCTTGCTTGATCCGATCAATCTCAAGCTGCCTCAAAAACTGCAAAATGCGTTCACTTGAGAAAAGATTAAAATGCGCGGAACGCGAGACGCTGATGGCGCCTGAGGAAATGGCGGCAGTTTCCGCGCAAGACACGGTTCATACAAAGGGTGAACACGAGCGTGAACATCTGATGCGTCAGCGGGTGGCCCAAATTCTCTGCTCCCGTGATGCGCAGCAAGAACTCAAGAAGAAGGATATCTCCCTCCTGAAAATGCTCCTGATCGATGAACAGTGCCGTGAGGAGGTCGCAAAAGCGATCGGGCGTTCGAAATCATGGATCAGCAGGCGGGTCAATCACCTCGTCCTGCAAATGCGCCGATCAAAGACGATTGGGCCACGATTGGAAATTGATTAACCGCCCAATGATAGCCCCCACACAAAGTACAGAATCCTATGACATCGAGCTACTATATTAAAATCTATCACCTCTCCGGCACTGAGGGAGCCGACATCATCGAATCCATCGGGGACACCGATACATTGAGCAAATCCGAGGTCATGATAACCTTTGCCGAGCGCTGGATCCGTGAAATCCGGACCCAATGCGAGGACGAAGCACAATGCCGGGCCGTGATGTATCGCACCATGCTCGAAAGCGTTTCCGAGATCCCCATTCCGCCTGAATGCTCCCCCCTGCTTCCCTATGCCTACGCCCACGTGATGACGGATGCCGTCCACCAAGCCGTGTGCAAACTCGATCTTGATGCGAAGAATTGAATTCTTTTGAGGAAAAATGAATTGCGCCGGGCGGGGAAGATGAAACCTCAACTTACCGCTTTGGGGCCGACGTGCAGCATAGAATTCCTCTTTTTAGCACACCTCAGTCTAGCACACCCCTTCAAGGGAGTTATCGTAAGTTACTTATAGTCAATGGTCGGGCCGGCGGGATTCGAACCCGCGGCCTCCTCGTCCCGAACGAGGCGCTCTACCAAGCTGAGCCACGGCCCGATGTTGATACTTAGATAAATCTGCGGGAGACGCTCTTCAAGAAAATTTGGAGTCAATCCCAGGGGTTGTAATGGACTCTGTGGAGAGGGTCCTTGTAGAGATCGCCACTCAGGACAATGCGAAAGCCAAGGTTGTTTCGGGACTTGTTGGGAGCGATGTGATCGCGGTGGGAGGACCGCAGGAATTCTTCACTGTCGTTAAAACACGCGGCACCGCGGGCCACGCGGTTTTCATCAGGCGGGGCATAATGGTCCAGGCACCACTCCCAGACGTTTCCGCCGAGATCGCAAATTCCGAATTCATTGGCAGGGAAACTTGCCACTGGCGAGGTCTCTGCAAAATCGTCAACTTTCAGGATGGGGCTGTAATTGCCGTCACCGACAGCCGGCGGGAAGGAAATTCCCCAGGGATAACCTTCTGTTTTTCCACTGCGCGCTTTGGGGGAACCTTGAGGTTCATGAGGGAGGCCGACAGCCGCACTCCACTCCAGGTCGGTCGGCAACCGATAAACCAAGTCCGGAGGAAGGATTTTCTCGTCATGTTCTTTTTTGGTGAGCCACTCGCAAAATTTGTTGGCGTCCTGCCACGTGATATTCACCACGGGGTGATCCGCAGCCTGGGGAAAATCACAATCGGGGATCGGGTTTTTTTTTGCCTGACAGTAAAGCGTGTAGTCGCAGAGCCGCACCAGACAGATACTGAACAAAGTTTTGTAGCGGGGCACAGGAACAAAAAGCATTCCCGAGCTGTTCAAAAAGGGGGCTTCTTTTTTGGCCTGCGATGGGTCGGTTGTGGTGACCCATCCTGAAGCACCCGATTCATCACTCTGTTGAATGGTTGCTTCGGAGGGGACTTCCAGAGCGGGCTCTGCTTCCTGCAAGGGCTGGCTTTGCAGGGAAGCCGCGGACTTGTCATCGCTGGCAATTTCGAGGACGGGTGCACGCGCCAGCGTGCCCAAGGGTCCAATGAGCGGACTGGAATCAAGTTTCGGTCTGAGAATCCACGGTTTGGGGGTGAGCCGAACCGGGGGAGGAGCTACGGGCCCTGATGATGGCTGCATTTGATTTATTGATACAGCAATCAAGGCCACGAAGCAATGCAGCAATTGCAGGAATCTCAATATTGGCGGATCAGATTCTTTTTTTTGACATCACAAGATGTTGTGACAATATGGTTCCGGATACCTTCCAAACCACAATGCGTTGCCCCAAATGCAGCTCCGTAGATGACAAAGTCATCGACTCCCGGCTTTCGAAAGATGGAGCCGAGATTCGTCGCCGACGGGAGTGCCTGACCTGCGAAACCCGATTCACCACTTACGAACAAATTGAGAGGGTCGAACTGCGCGCCATCAAGCGTGATGGACGTCATGAACCGTTTGATCGTCAGAAGTTGCTTGGGAGTTTGGTTAAGGCCTGTGAAAAACGTCCGATCAGCCTGGAGGCTATGGAGTCGGCTGTGGAACAAATTTTGCAGGAAATCGAATCGGGAGACGATCGGGAGGTCACCACACGATTTATCGGAGCAAAGGTCATGGAGCGCCTGCATGCCATGGACCCCATCGCCTATGTGAGATACGCATCGGTCTATCGGGAGTTCCAGGAAATCGGAGATTTTATTGAAGAGATTCAATCGTTGGAACGCCGGGTGATCCGAACGCCCGCACAACCGGAATTTTTCGGGGCATGATTGCGCTCCGCGATAATTTGCCGTTGGTGCGGTTTGAAGATGGTCAGGTCGTTTCCTTCGAAAGAATATGGCTCATCACATCCCTTGCCCAAGCCGCTGAGCGGGCCGGCTACAAAAAGTGGTGGTTGGCTTCGCATGTCACGGAAAGTGTGACGAATTTCCTGCAAAAAGATTTTGGAGAAGGAACGATTGCGGTGGCACGGTTGGAGAAAGCGGTGCAGTCGGTCTTGCAGGTCATTGGTTACGGAGACGTGGCCGGGCACTTCCGGGCCACCCTTCCGCCTGCCCGCATCTCGCTGGCTGAATTGGCCAGAGACGCCGGCCATGGTTATGAATTATTGTTTTTTGATCTCCTCAGAACCCGCATGCGGGAAGCCATTGAGGCCCGTGTGGAAAAAGTGGAAATCACGGATGCCCACCGTGGCATCAAAATGCTGCGATCCGCAAAAATCTGGCGCCGGGATTGCTCGGGGCTTTTGGACGAGGTGGTTGGTTTTGTCCGCGGAGAGTTGAGCGCAAGCCCAGCCATTGGCGAAGTGAAGTTGCAATTGTCCTAATTGACCGATGACCCTTTTTCAGCGCATCGCAGCACGGGAAATTCCTGCGGAATTTGTCTACGAGGATGATCTCTGCTTTGCCATAAGAGACATCAATCCCCAGGCCCCCGTGCATGTGTTGGTGATTCCAAAAAGGCCCCTTCCACGGCTGGCTGAAGCCACAGTGGAGGATGTGGCTTTGCTGGGGCATCTCTTGATGACCGTTCAAAAAATTGCCGTCGAAAACGGGGTGGCGGCGTCAGGCTTCCGCACCGTCATCAATAGTGGAGCCGATGCTGGCGAGACCGTTCCACATCTGCATGTTCACCTGCTGGGTGGCCGCTCCCTCGGATGGCCTCCGGGGTAGCTGGCCTGGATTCCCGGGTTTCAATTTCCCTCCCCTGCTTGCAATAGGTAGTTGGCTTTAGAAGAATTAAATTGTAGAACAATCTTCCGGTTCGGTGGAAGTTGAAGGAGACACTCATGCAAGAAATCCCCTTCAGAATCCTCGCGAGTCATTCGCATCATGAAACCAACGCTTAAACCCCGCAATTTTGAAAAGCTGCAAGAGGCAGCCTTTTCCATCCCCCACCGTATGGAAGCCATGCTGGTTCCTGCGGAGGATGGTTATGGATCGAAGGCCGTCCTGAGAGCCATGAAGCGGGCGGGCAAGGCTGGTATCGTGGACCTGGGTCCGGGGAGTTTCGAGGGATTCTGGGTGGACCGTCATGTCGAGATCCTGAGCCGGGAGCCGGGACTGACGAGCGTGACTGGCACCATTCAAGTGGTGGGCGGACCATTGTTGTTGAGGGGTCTTGCTTTGCGGCCGGCTGCGGGAACGCCGGCTTTGGTGGTGACCACCGGAGTGGTCCTTTGCGAGGATTGCGAGTTTTTCGGGGCGATTGAAGTGAAAGGAGCCGCGAAGGTTTATCTCAAAAACTGTCTTGTGAAATCCGAGAGGCACGGGCTGGATTTGAGTGGAGGCGCGTTCGCGGAGGTGATCACAACCCGGATCCTCGGGACCCCCGCTGCGGTGGTTTTATCGGCGGGATCTTCTGCGGCTCTTTATCATTGCCGGGTGGAACTCAGCTTGGGCAACAGTGACAGTGACACAGGGGCCGGAGTGTTTGCACAGGCTTCATCGCTATATGCCGAAGGAACGGAATTCTTTAGCAATCAAGTCGGTGTCTATTTGAAGTCCTGCGCTGAAGCGACGTTCATCGGATCGCATTTTCATGGCAACTCAGTCTCTGCGATCATCACGGAAGACACCCCTGCGGAAGGTCTTCTCACGCTTCATGGCTGCCAGATTGAAGGTGCCAAAGAGTCTGAATACCCAACCGTCTCTCTTGAGGGCGGACAAGCCCATCTGGCCCATGTGCAGATCCAGGCTTTTGCAAAAATCGGTCTAAGCCTCACGGCCACTTCGCTCGAGCTCCAGCACTGCAAAATATCCTCAGGTCAGGAGGTCGCCTTGGAATTTGAAGGAGGATCGATTGCGAGCAAGGATTCCATCCTTGTGAGTGGGAGGGGACCGGCAATCAGGCTTTCAAAAACCATGGGCTCGATCCTGGGGGGAGTGATCTGTGGGATTCCTCCGGTGGATCCTGGCTACCCCCACATGGTCTCTTTAACGGATGTCGCTGACACCCTGCCCGTCGTTCAGGACGAGGAGGAAACAACGGAAGAGCTATCACTTGAAACCATTTCGGCGGAATTATCTGAAATTGTGGGGCAAAATGACGTCAAATCCGAACTCCGCAGACTGCTTCGCCTGACCTTTGCGGCCAGAGAAAGAAACCGCAGGGGAATTTTGCAGGAACCTCACCGGTTCTCGGGAATTGTGACCGGACCGCCCTTGATTGGCCAGCTCCGCGCCATCCAGATTTTTGCCGGGTTGCTGTATAAGCTCGGAGATCTCACCTCTGCGGAGGTTCTCCCGCTTTCACTCCCCGAGGCTTCCACCGTGGACGCTGACTCGGTCAGCGCCGGCTTTTTATTTGTCACGACAGACGGCCCCACCGGGGTTCCCGTTCCTTCCTCTCAGGCTTCAGAGATTTTGCTTCGTCTGAGTGCGGCCTTTGAGGGCCGTGCCTACATTCTTGTGGGGGGGGATCGTGAGGCTCTTCACGCTCTCCTGCGTTCCAATGTGGAGCTGTCACGGGAATTCCCGATTGAGCTTCCTTTCGGAGCATTTAATCCGGCCGATCTGGCGACCCTGTTTGCCAATCACTGCAAACGGGAAAAAATTGTCATCAGCTTTGATGCGGCCAAGAAGCTGCCGGTGATTTTCCATGGCCTCCACGATCGTTTGCAGCGCAGATATTTGAACGTTGAGGGGGTTGCGGATTTATTCTCTGATTCCCGTCGCAAATATCTGGAACGATGCTCCCATGCAGGCCGTTTTGATCTCGAGCTTGAGAACGGGGATATTGCCGTGCCCTTGGATCGCTCCAGCGCGACGGCCATCGAACGCTCAGCGGAGCTGGTAGCTGTGTGCAGCTCTTGCAAGGAGCAGAACCCATGGCTTCCGGGCCTCGCCCCCGAGTTCCACTGCGCCCACTGCGAAGCGGAATATGAGGCAGCTTGGGGCCTGCTCAAAAACTCCACGTTTTTCCGAAAGAGAAACATCCAAGGCCGAACGTTCCGTTCAGGAGCTGTGGCCGCTGTCGCCAGCCGCAGGCGTGTCATCCCTGCCATAAAAAACTAGTGCGCTGTCCCGCAAAACCGCACAGCAACCCTTGCAGCAATCCGCCTGCTGCGATGTGATGCGTCCATGTCCGTACCTTTCCTGATTGCCGGTCGCCAGATTTCTTCCCGCCTGCTGCTTGGCACGGGGAAATTTTCCTCCAATGAAGTGATGCGCGATGCCCTGAATGCCAGTGGAGCACAGATTGTGACCGTGGCTCTTCGCCGTGCTGATCTGACTGGAAAGCACGATCCGTTTGCCAACATTCTGGATTTTATTGATCCCGATAAATATCTCCTGCTCCCCAACACCAGCGGGGCCAGCACCGCCGATGAAGCCGTGAGGCTGGCCAGGCTGGCCGTGGCTGCCGGGCTTCCGAACTGGGTGAAACTCGAAATCCATCCCGATCCCCATTACCTGCTCCCCGACCCCATCGAAACACTGGCTGCCACCGAGATCCTCGCCGCAGAAGGTTTTATTGTGCTTCCTTACATCAATGCGGACCCGGTGCTGGCCAAACGATTACAAGATGTGGGAGCTGCGACGGTAATGCCGCTTGGCTCGCCAATTGGCAGCAATCGCGGGATTGAGACCCGTGCCCAAATTGAAATCATCATCAAACAGGCCACAGTCCCTGTGATCGTGGATGCCGGGATTGGTGCTCCCAGCCATGCCTGCGAAGCCCTTGAAATGGGAGCCGATGCCGTGCTGGTCAACACAGCCATCGCCGCGGCCGCCGACCCGGTCCGCATGGCGCGGGCCTTCCGCTTGGCCGTCGAGTCGGCGCGTGAAGCGGTGGAGTCCGGTCTTCCCTCCCGCCTCGATCACGCCAGCGCCACCAGTCCGTTGGACGCGTTTCTCAAAAAGGGCTAATGGCTGCAAAATCAGTAGAGGAACAGGGAACCTGTTTCTTTCTGAGAGCCAAAAAACCAACCCATGTGCTCACGCAAAGGTGCAAAAACCTTCTAATTGGTAGGGCGTGGTTCGCCGGACCCACATCAAAATAATCAAACCCTGTCTGCTTGCCATCGGATGGCGGCCCTTTTTAAAGCAGTGCGAAATGAGGGTTGCACAGGTGGTGTATGGACTTTGCGTAGGCCTCCTTGGCTGTCTCTCCCTGTTCCTTGCAACATGGTGCGGGTATGCCCTCACCCTTGTTTCTGATGGATTCCAGATACGTCTATTCTTGCTGCTTTTGGGAATCGGGGCGCTGGCGGGAGCCAGCCTGATCTTCGTAGCGTGGCGTGCCATCTTTCCTGATTCCGCAAAACAGATTGAGGTGAAGCCGTCCGCGGACGTGACACAGGAACGTAAGACTCCACTATTGATTCTCGTTGTCTGGCCTAAGAAATTGGGACCTGTAACTGGACAGTCCCACTCGTTCTTGTATCAGAACGACAATATCTTCCGTACAGCGGTCCCGATGGCGCTTCTTGATGTAAATCCTGTTGATCCCGTAAACCCTGTCAAAAACCATCTCCCTTTGTGAGCCGTGAACCGGGATCCCGAAACTCGTTCCGAGTTCCGCTACGTAGGCAGCGCTCTAGCGGGGCAGAGTCGGCAGAAAATTCATCAAGCCAAGCAGTTCCTCCGCCGCAAGGGAGGGCGTCAGAGTTCCCTGACGGATTCTTGCTTCGAGAAACTCGGCTTTTTTGGAAACTTCGGGATCGGCGAAGAACCGGGAACGTAATTCCTGTTCCACCAATGATCGCCACCACGAGATAGACTGTTGTTTTCGGCGCAGGGCATACTGACCATCGGCCCGCACGTGCGTGTGAAACCTGGCTATTGCATCATGCATTTCCTGCATGCCTTGGCCTGTCATCGCCGAGATAGCCAGGACGGGTGGTGTCCAACCTTCGGTGCAGGGACTCAGAAAGGCGACCGCTCTTTCAAGCTCCGCCCGCGTGCTGAGCGCACGGGTCTCATTGGCTCCATCGGCTTTGTTGACGGCGAGGATATCGGCAATTTCTAAGATTCCTTTCTTCATGCCCTGCAGGTCGTCGCCGGC
>JBGSPC010000263.1:0-23362 GCA_041738805.1 Terrimicrobiaceae bacterium
GCCAAAGAAACAAAATGCGTCTTCCAGTAATCAACGGACTGATTCGTCGTAGGTTGCTCGTAAACTTCCGGGTGGACGAGGATGTGATGAGGAGCTTTCTGCCTGCACCCTTCCGCCCCAAATTACACCGTGGCTATGCGATTGCTGGCATATGCCTCATTCGTCTTGAGCGGATTCGCCCCAACGGACTCCCCAGTTTTTGCGGTATCTCAAGCGAGAATGCCGCACACCGTATTGCCGTTCTTTGGGACGAACCTTCCGGCGGTTCACGGGAGGGTGTGTTCATTCCGCGCCGCGACACTGGCTCTAGGCTCAATCATTTTGCCGGCGGGCGCATTTTTCCTGGCGAGCATCATCTGGCAGATTTCGATGTCACTGACGACGGCTCCCGTATCTCCATGTCCATTCGCGCGCGAGACGGGCTTATGTCCGTCCAGCTTCGTGCCCGAGAGAGTGATTCGTTCCCGGACTCCTCCTGTTTCGAGTCTCTTGCCGAGTCCTCTGCTTATTTCGAGGGCGGCAGTGTTGGCTACTCCGTCACTCGCAACTGTTGCCGCCTCGACGGTATTCGGCTTCAGACCGACGGCTGGCAGGTGCGACCGCTAGCCGTCGAGCATGTCGAATCATCCTTCTTCTCGGACGAGACAGTGTTTCCTGCTAGCACCATCACATTCGACCACGCTCTCGTCATGCGCGACCTCAACCATCAATGGCATGAAGAACCCGACATGCACACCGAAAAAGAAGGCCAACAAGACGCTCCATCCAACGGCGGGTAACGCTCCAGTTTGAATTCGGGCTTCCCTCCCCGCCGTGGATGAGCTAGACGTCACTCTATACGGCCTCGACTTTTGGAACTCTGTCGTGATTGTCACCTGCGTATGAGCGTTTGAAACCCTCTTGTTGAGGACGGTCAGGTTTGAGAAGCGGGGATCAGGGAAATGAGTTCGAGAGCGGACTCGGGGATTTTGGTTCCCGGGCCGTAGATGGCGGAGGCGCCGGCTTGGCGGAGGAAGTCGTAATCCTGAGCGGGGATGACCCCGCCGACCACGAGGATGATGTCGTCCCGTCCCAGGGCTTTCAGTTCAGAAACGAGTTGGGGAAGAAGGGTTTTATGGCCGGCGGCAAGGGAGCTCATAGCCACGATATGCACGTCATTTTCCACCGCCTGCTTCGCCGTTTCGGCCGGGGTTTGAAACAGGGGGCCGATGTCCACGTCAAAGCCGAGGTCCGCATAAGCGGTGGCCACGACTTTGGCACCGCGGTCATGTCCATCCTGGCCCATTTTGGCGATCATGATGCGGGGGCGGCGGCCTTCGCGTTTTTCGAAGGCGTCAGCAGCCTCTCTGACCTGTTTAATTTCATCCATATCTCCATAGGTGGCCCCATAAACGCCCGCGACGGAGCGGATGGTGGCTTGGTAACGACCGGCAACTTTTTCGATCGCGTCACTGATTTCACCGAGCGAAGCCCGGACGCGGGCGGCCTCAATGCTCAGGGCCAGAAGATTCCCGGCGCTGCGGTCAGCGGTGGCGGCGGTGATTGCGTCGAGCGCGCGGGTGACGGCCGCCTGATCCCGCTCGGAACGCAGTTTGTTCAAGCGCTCGATTTGGGAGATCCGGACGGCGGCATTGTCCACATCCAGAATGTCGAGGGGGTCTTCTTTTTCGAGCTTGTATTTGTTGATGCCGACAATTGTCTCCCGGCCTGAGTCGATTTTGGCCTGGCGGCGTGCAGAGGCCTCTTCGATGCGAAGCTTTGGCAGCCCGCTCTCAATGGCTTTGGCCATGCCGCCAAGAGATTCAATTTCTTCGATGTGTTTCCACCCAAGGTCGAGAAGTTCGCGGGTCAATGATTCCACATAAGCACTGCCACCCCAGGGGTCAACGACCGAGCAGATTCCGGTTTCGTTTTGTAGGAAGAGCTGGGTGTTGCGGGCGATGCGGGCTGAAAAATCCGTGGGCAGGGCGATCGCCTCATCAAGCGAGTTGGTGTGCAGACTTTGGGTGCCGCCGAAGGCAGCGGCCATGGCCTCGATGCAGGTTCGTGCGATGTTATTGAAGGGATCCTGTTCCGTGAGGCTCCATCCGCTGGTCTGGGAGTGGGTTCTAAGCGCCATGGATTTTGCGCTTTTTGGCGAGAAGCCCTTCACAATTTTTGCCCACAGGACGCGGGCGGCCCGCATCTTGGCGATTTCCATGAACATGTTTTTGCCCTGTGCCCAGAAAAAGGACAGGCGGGGTGCAAAGGCGTCAATATCCAGGCCCGCCGCCGTGCCTGTGCGCAAGTATTCAAGCCCGTCGGCGAGGGTGTAAGCCATTTCCAGGTCGGCCGTGGCACCTGCTTCCTGCATATGATATCCGGAAATGGAAATGGAATTGAATTTCGGCATTTCTTTGGAAGTGAATTCAAAAATATCCGCAATGATGCGCATCGAAGGACCGGGCGGGTAAATGTAGGTGTTTCGCACCATGAATTCCTTCAGCACGTCGTTCTGAATTGTCCCTGCGAGTTGGGGAAGTGTGGCCCCCTGCTCCAGCGCGGTGACGATATAAAACGCGAGCACGGGCAGAACCGCCCCGTTCATCGTCATCGAAACACTGGTTTTATCCAAAGGAATCCCGTCAAAAAGGATTTTCATGTCCAAGACGGAATCAATGGCCACCCCCGCTTTGCCGACATCCCCAACCACCCGGGGATGGTCGCTGTCATAACCCCGATGGGTTGGCAAATCAAAAGCCACAGAAAGCCCCATCTGACCCGCCGCCAGATTGCGTTTGTAAAAGGCATTCGATTCTTCAGCCGTGGAAAAGCCGGCGTATTGACGAATCGTCCAGGGACGCTGGACATACATAGAAGCGTAAGGGCCCCTCAAAAACGGCGGAAGGCCGGCTGAAAAACCGAGGTGCTGGCAGGTCTTGAGATCCGCAACACCGTAGGTGGATTTCACAGGGATCCCCTCGTTGGTAAGGGTGAAAAGGTCCTTGAGCGGTCGTCCGGAATCCTTGGTGGCGTGTTTCGCCCATTCGGAATCCGTCCCGCTGACGGAGGGGTGGAAATCGATTTTTGTGAAGTCAGGGATTTTCATGGGGTTCAAGAGGAGAGGCCAAGGAATTTTTGAAGCTGGCCAAGGAGTTCAAGGCTATCCGAGCGGATGTGAAGAAAATCATCCACTCCCGCCGATCGAAAGGCCGTGATGTGATCATTGGGATACCCGGCAAGCAGGATTTTTATTTTGGGTTTGAGCTCCCGCAGCGAGGAGACAAAAGCGGGAACGAGGGAGGGATAGCTATCATCGGTGGAGCAGATCACCACAACATCGGCTCCGCTTTTTGCGGCCGCTTTGGCAGCCTCTTCGGGCGAAGAGGCTCCCGGACCCTGATGGATAGCGAATCCCCCGGAGGCCAAAAATCCTGCCGCAAAATCCGCACGGACTTTGTGCTGTTTGGGGGGGCCGAAATTTGACAGCCAGACTTTGGGCAGATGGCCGTTTAGCTTTTTGTAGTGATTGGCCCGCGCGCGAAGCGCTTCGAAGCCGCCGGCCAGCCGCAAAATCTTCACTCGCTCGATGGATGGATTATTGGCGGGAGATCGTGTCAGAGACTCGGAAATTTGCCCCAGGGTGGCACCCTCGGAAAATGCTGCGGCCAGCGCTTCAACCGAACGACTGGTTTTCGGGTGGGTGTGAGGTCGAAGGGCCTCAATCGAGGTCGCACGTTCCGCATGGATGGCTTGGGCATCATGGTCGAATTCCTCGAGTGGGGACTCAGCGGAATTCGGGAAAAGATTGACCCCGATCTGGGCGTCACGCCTCAAGGAAACAGCCGCCTGGCGTGCCTCGGCAAGCTGGGCTGTCAGGCTTTGGGGATACCCCTCTTCAAGAGCGGCCATCATCCCACCCCGTCGTTCGATTTCCTGAAAAACAGCCCATGCTTTGGAGGCCAGTTCCAAGGTCAGAGTTTCCACATACCACGATCCGCCTGCGGGATCTGAGGTGGTGGCAAAGTCACACTCCTCAGCCAGGATCGTGTGGATGTTTCGTGCGATCCGCCGTGAAAACGTGTCCGGCAGACGGATGGTGTCATCAAACGGCGCCAAATGCATGCTCTCCACTCCGGCGAGACATCCGATCACACCTTCGGAGGTGGCCCGGAGAATGTTGGTGTGCGGGTCCAGTCGGGATTTATTGAGCACGGAGCTCCTGGCATGAATATGTGCGGGGGTTGGCGGGATTCCACAACTTTCGAGAACGCGGGACCACAAACTGCGGGCCGCGCGGAATTTCGCCAGTTGGAGAAAGACATGCGAGCCGAGGGTGAAGGTGAAACACATTTGTTTTGCGACCTGCTCCCCCGCGATGCCGCGATCCGAGAGTTTGCGCAAATAATACACACCCGTCGCAAGAGCAAAGGCCAACTCTTCGACGGCGGAAGCCCCGGCATCGGCCCAAAGGCTCGCGCCGACGCCTACCGTGCGCAGGCGGCAGCCGTGATCGGAACTCCATTTCACACAGACGGCCATTTCCGCAAAGGCGTCCTCAAGGTTCATAGGCAACTTTCCATCCCTGGCATATTCGGTCAGGGGGTCTCCAAGAACGCCCCCGCGCCACTCCAGCGAGTGAGCGGTTACCAGGGAGAGCATCGGCAATGCGGATGCACCAGCCCACAGGAAGAGCGGGGTTTTAGCCGGGGAGATGTTATGAAGCGCGAGATTTATGTCTTCCAAACTCGCCAGCGAAAGCCCGCAGAAGGCCACCTCCGAAGTCTCGGCTTCCGAAGGGTCAACACCCCGCCGGGAGGCCACATCCAGTTGAATCGCAAGCGCATTTTGTCCCCGATTGAGCTCCTCGATTGCCACCGCATTGAATGCTTGCGGTGTACCGAACGGCAGTTCTTGCGCGACTAACGGTGCTGAAGGTGTTGCCCGATTGCCGCGCCCAAAAGGAGACAAACCGGGCCAGAGTCCTGTCAAAGGCGCAGCAACCTCCTGGTCTTTGGTATAGATCGGCTGAAGTGTGATGCCTTCATGCGTTCGGGTGAGAAGCTTTTTGTCAAAGGAGGCTCCTTTCAGGGATTCCTCCACGGCGGCCCGCCAGGCTTGTGGCGTGGCATCAGTGAATTCGGTGAGGGATAGGGACATAGTTTAGGTTTCCTCAATGAGGATATCGGAGGTCACTCCCTCAATGGACAAACGCATCCGGGTGGTCCCGGAGGGATGCTCACTGGCAGGGAGCGGGGTGTTTGAGGTGGTGCTGGCGGCCGGGGCTGGTTGCTTGACCTCGGGAGGCGCGTGCAGCTTTTCAAATTCGCGGGGAAACATTTCGAAAAGCACGCAGGCTTCGTCATCTGTGGGAAGGCCCTTGGCGGCAAGTTCTTTTCGGATCTCAGGCATCCGGGGCGGCATCCCATCAGCCGGACGTGTGGAACTCCGGGCTTTGCCTGTGTTCTTTTCCGCAATTTGAAGAACCTCCCCATCAATAGGCCCGGGGGTTTTCCCGTATTTCCCGAGGGCAATGTCCATTGCTTGAGGAGAAAAATTTTTCCAGCGGCCGAATTTGACGTTGAGCATGGCCTGAGTTCCCACAATCTGGGAGATGGGGGTCACCAAAGGCGGCCATCCCAAAGCTTTTCGGACGACAGGAATTTCCGCCAGAACCTCTGCGGTGCGATCATCCATTTTCATCTCCTTCAGTTGGACACGAAAATTGGAAAGCATCCCCCCCGGCACTTGATAGATGAGAGTGTCGCTTTCAACAACTTCGTTGGCATGGGAGGTGAAGGCCGACAGCTCCTGATAAACGGTGGTGAAATAATCCCGTAACTCCGCAAGTTTTTGGCGGTCGAAGTCCGGCTGACGGGGATGCCCGTCCAGCAACGCAAGCATTCGCAAGGTGTCTGGTTGCGATGTCCCGTTGGCAAAAGGACTGATGGAGGTTTCGATGGCATCCACTCCGGCATCGATAGCGGCCAGGTAAGAGGCGGCCGCCAGACCGGCGGTGTCATGGCTGTGCAGGGTGACCGGCAGACCGGTGAGCTTTTTGATTTCCCGAACAGCCTGAGCAGCGGGCATGGGGGTGATCACACCGGCCATATCCTTGATGGCCAGGGAATGACACCCCATCTCTTTTAACTCACACGCATACTTCACGAAGGCTTCTGTGGTATGGACCGGGCTCGTGGTATAACAAATCTCGGCACGGGCGTGCTTGCCTGCCTTTCGAACGGCAGCGATCGCGGTGGAAAGATTTCTCGCATCGTTCAGGGCATCAAAAATCCGGAAGACTTCCATACCCGCCGCAGCAGACGCAGCCACGAAAGCCTCAACCACATCATCGGGAAAGCAGCGATACTGCACGATGTTCTGACCTCGCAAAAGCATCCCTTGGGGAGTTTTGGGAGCCACAGCAAGTACCTTCCGGATGCGATCAAAGGGCTGCTCCCCCAAAAAACGTAACGCGGAATCAATACTCGCCCCCCCCCATGTCTCCAACATGCCAAAACCCATGCCATCCAGAATCCTGGCGGCTGGAAGCATCTGGGCTGTGGTCATCCGCGTCGCCGCCATCGACTGATGGCCATCTCGCAGAACGGTGTTGTTAAAGACGACTGGCTTCATATTTTTGCAAACTATAAGTTTTCCTTATTTATGTCAATTTTATATTTCCAAAGGAAAACTCCGTGTCTTTTTAAAAGATTGCGAAGTCTTTACGGACAGAAAGATTGTTGTATCCTGAAGGACTATCGATTCTTAAATCCCATGAAATTACCCTCAATTTTTTCCATCTCCTCCGGCTCTCTGGCCGTCCTGCTTGGGTTTTGGCTCTTGTTTGCCAGCTTCGGGAATACCTCCAAACAAGCACAGTTGCTCTCGATTCAGGAAGAGGTGCAGGCCAAAACTGCCATTGTTCAAAAGCAGCAGCGTGACTTGCAAATCCAGCAACAAGAAATTGAATCGGGAGCCCAACTCGCCCAACAGACCGGCCCCTCGGTGCTTAAAGACCTGGCCACACTCCAAGTGGAGAACAGAAATGAGCGCATTGCCACGCTACTTCAGAAATATGGTTTGGAAGTAAAAATGAACCCCGAAGCCAAATCCCCAACGCCCTGATCCCATGTCCTACGAAAACTCCAGCACTCACTTCGCCACGGGCTTGGTAGCCCTTGCGATCTCTCTCTTTTTTGTCGCGCAGATTGGAAGCATTGCCCAGGGTGCCAAAGTCATCAACTGGCAGATTTCGAGCAACACCACCCAGAGCAAAGCTTTGGATGAGACAGAGAAGCAACTGAGGGAACTCTCCGTTCAGCGGGAGGCCCTTGTGAAACAATCCGAGCAAGTCAAAAGTCAATATGTGGCCTTATTGAACGATGTTTTGGAGTTGGCCAAGACTGATGAGGACGCCAAGAAAATTGTTGAAAAATGGAACATTCGCCAGCAAGCACCAGCGGGAGATACGGCACCAAAGACCACCCCCTGACCGTCAGCCGGCAACTCAACAAGCGGGTCTCCCGGAATTGGCCTTAAGCCGGCGCACCATTTCCTGATTTGATGGTCCATCAGATCGAGTTGGTTCTGTTTATTTTGGGGGTGATCAGCATCCTCGCGGTGTTGGCCTCCCGTTACCGCTTCCCCTTTCCAGTTCTGCTTGTCCTGGCTGGATTGGGCATTGGGTTGGTGCCGGGTCTGCCACATGTTCATATTGATGCGGATGTGGTTTTTTTGCTGATCCTCCCCCCCCTCCTCTACTCATCGGCGGTACTTTTCCCATGGAGCGAATTGAGATCCAACATCCGCTCGATTCTTCTTCTGGCCGTGGGTTTGGTTTTGGCAACCATGACAGCGGTGGCTTACACCAGCTGGTTGTTTATTCCGGGGATGACCCTGGCTGCGGGTTTTGTGCTGGGAGCCATTGTTTCTCCGCCGGACGCGATTGCGGCCAATGCCGTGCTGGGAAAACTTTCCATCCCCCGCCGCATCCAGAACGTGCTTGAGGGCGAGAGCCTGGTGAACGATTCCAGCGGATTGGTGGCATGGCAATTTGCCATCGCCGCTCTCGTCACTGGCGCATTTTCATTTGAGCTGGCCGCTGCCGAGTTTTTTGTCATGTCTCTCGGTGGTATCGCCATCGGGTTGCTTGCGGCATTCATCCTGCGGCAAATCTTTCGAAGGGTGAATGAGGCCTCCGTGGAGCTGACGCTTTCTCTGATGACGCCGTACATCGTGTATCTGCTGGCTGAACAGTGTGGGGTTTCCGGGGTTCTGGCCACCGTGGCTGCCGGGATTTATCTTGGCCATCACAGTGATGAAATTTTCAGTTCACGCGCCCGGTTGGATTCCGGCCCGGTTTGGGGATTTGTCCAGCATCTGCTGAACAGTTTGGTCTTCATTTTGATAGGGCTTCAGTTTCCGGCAATTATGAAAGGCTTGCACCCTGTTCCCGGGATCCACCTCTTTCTGTCCCTCGCACTGGTGGTTGGTGTTGTTATTGCTGTGCGGTTTGCATGGATCTTTGCTGTTTCCTGGCTGCTGAAACGGGTGTTTATTCCAAAGGCCCTGCAGGAGCCCCCCATCGAAAATCGCCACCTGGTCATCATGTCATGGTGTGGCATGAGGGGGGTCGTTTCCCTGGCCGCAGCCTTGGCGATTCCCCACCTCAATGTTCAGGGAGAGCCGGTTCCAGAAAGAAACCTGATTCTGTTTCTTACGTTTGGTGTGATTTTTACAACCCTGATTCTTCCGTCCCTGAGCCTTCCCTGGCTTGTCCGGAAACTCCGGGCCGGCTCTCCGGCGCACGGGGCCGAATCCGAGTTTGCTGCCAGGGCCAAGCTGATGGAAGCAGGCCTCGCAAGTCTGGATTCCAACGCCATCAAGCTGGGATTGGAGCCAACCCGCCCGGTGATAGAGGCTCTTCGGAGTCACTATGAATTCCGGCTGGAACGTTATGAAAGTCAACTCAACCTGCCGGAGCGGGAACCCGTGTCCCCCGAAGCCCTCAAAACCCTGATTTTGCGCGTCAATGACCACATGCGCAAAAAACTTCATACCATGAGCAATCGCGGGGAGATTGAGGAACCTGTTCGTTTAAAAATCCGCAAAGACATTGATGCCATGGAACAGCGGCTTTTTAATATGTTTGGCGGTTGATTGTCCCGCCACCCACCGTGGCCAGTTGCGTCCTCACAAACCCTTCAAACCATTTTCGCTCATAGAGGCACTGAGAACACAGAGCCCTAATAGTGGTTTTATTCTCCATACTGAGTTTCTTCCTCTGTGACCTCTGTGTCTCCGAGTGAGAACCCCTCAGGATTTTTCTCTCAGAATTTCATGATTCGCAGTATCTCTCAAAGGACCATGGCATGGTTCGTTTGGATGTAGTCGGCAAAACCTTTTTCCCCTCGCCGGTAGGAGTGAACCAGGCGGCCGTGATCCAGAATCAGAAGCAGGTCGGCCTCCCGAACCGTGGACAGGCGGTGTGCCACCACAAAGCTTGTTCTGCCGGCCAGCAGCTTTTTTGTGGCTTTTTGCAAGCGGACTTCCGTGATCGTGTCAATGGCACTGGTGGCCTCATCCAGAATCAGAATCCTCGGGTCGGCGAGCATGGCCCGCGCAAAACACAGCAACTGACGCTGCCCCAGGGAGAGCCCGGCTCCACGCTCCCCGAGTTCGGTGTGAAGGCCCTCCGGGAGGCTTTCAAAAATGTCATCACAGTCCAGGCTGCGGAGGACTTCCTCCACCTCGTCCTCGCTGGCCTCAGGCTTGGAGAACCGGATGTTTTCAAGAATGGTTCCTGAAAAAAGGAAATTTTGTTGAAGGACCATCCCGATCTGTCTCTGAAGGGACTCCGCGCGGATCGCCAGAATCTCATGACCGTCGATCAGAACCTGCCCACTGTCGGGCAGATAAAACTTGGCAAGGAGATTGATAATCGATGTTTTTCCACTTCCGGTGTGCCCGACAAGAGCCACACACCAACCCGGCTTCACAGCAAACGAAATCTCATGAAGAACCGGCTCTCCCGGCTGGTAGGAAAAGGTCACCTTCTCAAACTGCACATGGCCATTGATTTTTGGAAGATTGGAAACAGTCTCCGGTTCAACCCAATCCGGTTTCGTATCCAGAAAGGCAAACAACCGCTCCGCACCTGCCAGAGCATTCAAGGCATTGTTGTATTGATTTCCCAGACTTTGGATCGGACTGAAAAAAAGATTCGCAAGGAAGAAAAACTGGATCAGGTCCCCCACAGTCACCGTGGTTTCCGTGTGAATAACCTGCCAGCCGCCAAGCACGAGAAGAATAGCGATAAAAATCTGGCTGTTGAATTCCAGGAGAGGAATGAAGGTGCCTGATGTTTTCGCAACCCTCATGCTCACCTTGGCATGATCCTGAAGCAATGAGGAGAAAACCGCGGAATTCACATCCTGACGGACAAATCCCTGGGTGACCCGGATTCCATTCACGGCTTCTGCCAGACTGGAAGTGATGCGGCTGAAACTTTCCTGCACCTCCCGATGGGCTTTGGCAAGGCGATGACTGAAATGACGGTTGATGAACCAATAAACCGGCACAAGCACCAGGATCACAAGAAACAGACCGATGTCATAAAATGCCATCAGAGCCGCAGCAACAATCATTTGCCCCGCCTGAACCAGACTCACAAACAAGACATCCTGAATTCCCACCCGCACGGCCTCGGCATCCGAGGTGAAACGGCTGATGATCCGTCCAACCTTTGTCCGGTGAAAGGCCGCCATGCGCATGCTTTGCATATGACGGAACACCGCAAGCCGCAGGTCCCGGATCACACTTTCTCCGAGGTTCATCGCAAGCACCATGCGAAGGCTGAAGGTCACATCCGTGAAAATGGCAAAGGCAAGAAACCCGAGGCAGGATGCAAACAGCAGATCCACTTTGCCGCGCACAACCACTTCGTTGATGATGGCACCTGTCATCCACGCCAGCAGGGGAAGCTGGAGGGATCGCAGCACCACCAAAAAAAACAGGATGTTCCTGCTTTTGGCATACGGCTTGGTGAATGCAAAAAGCCGCTTCATCATCCCCCAATCAAAGTTGGGTTGTGAGGGGGGGTCCTCATCCGTTTGAAGAGGCGGTCTATTCATGGTCAGAGGATCCTGCGGGTGAGTCGATGAGATCTTGCCCCGGAAGCTGGGCGCCGATGGCATCATGGTAAAGACCGCGAGCGGCCATCAATTGGTCATGGCTGCCGGACTCGAGAATTTTTCCTTTGTCCAAAACAAGCACATGGTCCGCGCGCCGGAGAGTGCTCAGACGATGGGCCACAACAAAAGTCGTTCTGCCCCGCATGGCATTCCCCATGGCCTCAAGGATCTCATGTTCTGTCTGGGGATCAATTGCGGAGGTGGGATCGTCGAGAAGCAAAATCCGGGGTTCCAGGAGAAGAGCCCTCGCGATGGCCAAACGCTGGCGCTGTCCCCCTGAGAGGTTGTTTCCTGACTCGTGCACCCGCGAATCATAACCTTCCGGCATCTCCATGATAAATTCATGGGCCCGGGCGATCTTTGCTGCGGCCTCGATTTGCACGCGGGTTGCGTCCGGATTTCCAAAGGCGATGTTGTCGGCAATAGATGTTGAGAACAGAAAACTTTCCTGAAAGACGATGCCGACCTGACGACGCAGGCTGAAGAGATCGATGTCGCGAAGGTCCATGCCATCCAGAAGAATCCTTCCCGAGGTGGGGTCATAGAACCTTGGTAAAAGGCTCAAAAGCGCGCTTTTTCCAGAACCGGTGGCACCCAGAATTGCGGTGATGGAACCAGGTGGCGCATGGAAAGAGACGCCGTGCAAGGCCGACGAGTCATCGCGGTATTGGAAGGACACCTCCTCAAAACGAATGTCACCAACCGCTCTTTCCATCGCAACAGCCCCCGGTTTGTTTGCAACCTCCACCTCTGTGTCGAGGACCTCAAACACCCTTCGGGCTCCTGTGAGACATTGCTGCATGGTGTTGGAGATCTGGGCGATCTGGTTGACCTGGGCAGAAAAATTGCCAAGCAAACTCGCAAAAACCACCAATCCCGTACCCAGGGGAATGTTCCCCTGCATCACCAACCACCCGCCATAGAGCAGAAGGATAAAGAGATTGACCTGGGTGAGAAATCCGATGGTTGGGGTAAAAATCGAAACCCTGCGAAAGATCCATTGTTGCTGGGTTCGAACGTTCTCCGCAGTCACCTCAAAACGGGCGAGTTCCTCTTTGTCCCGCGCAAAACACTTCACCACCGCGATGCCTTGAATGGTCTCCGCGAGACGCAAAATCATTTTGTCCACCAGTTCCCGGTTCCGTCGGTAAGCGGGACGGACAAGCCTGGAAAACCGGATGGCCATGATCCATAGGAGCGGCGTGGTGGCAAGACAGGCAAGAGTCAGCGCCACATGGATATGCAGCATGTAATAGAGATAAAAAACAAGAGAGATTCCGACGGCCATCAAAGGCAAAACCACCCCATCCACAAAGCTGCGAACAGCCTGCACGTCGCCGGTCACCCTATTAATAATGCTTCCGGTGGCCCCTCTGTCAAAAAAGCGGAAACTCAAATGCTGAAGTTTGTGAAAAACCTGTGATCGCAGGTCCACAACAATCTGGGCCTGCACCAACCGGTTCACCGCAATGGTGCCGCCTATCGCCATAATCATCTTCAATAGTGCAAAAGCCAGGATCAGAGCTCCGACGGCAAAAAGGGCCTGCATCGGTGACCATGCTGCAGGAATCCGGAACCCGAAAAGCCAGTCAGGCGGCTCTTTGGAGAGATCCGTTGCGGCGTGGATAATGTCAATCCCAAGCCCGGTCAAACCCAGGGCCGCGAGAGCCAGACCGAGTTGCAGCACGGTCAGAGCCAACACAATCAAACATCCGGTCCGATATTTCCAGCTCATCCGGAAAAGGCGCAGGATAAGTCTCCATGTGGGGTATTCGTCCTCGGCTTTCATTCCGGTGCTTTCATCCCGGACGCAGGAATCAGGTCGTTGTGGCAGGATTTCAAGGTTCCTCAGGAAAACAGCTCATGCCCCAAAACGCTCAAACAATAAATGGCTGCGGTTTCTGTTCTCAAAACAATTGGCCCAAGGGTCACCGGGAGACACCCATGGCTTTTGCAGAGGGCGAGTTCGGCGGGAGTAAAGTCTCCCTCAGGCCCGATAAAAATAGTCACTGCCTTTGGCAAACCCCCGAATTCCTCGCGGTGAAGAGCCATGACCTCTTTGATGGGGCGCGAGTCAGGTTGGAGGGAGGCGATCAAATGGAGCCCATTCCGGGGCATCCTTTGAAGGTAAGCCGCAACCGACTGCGGCTCGAAAATCTCGGGCAAAAAGTTTTGTCCGCACTGCTTGCAGGCCTCCAAAGCGGTTTCCTGCCACTTCTCACGTTTGCGGGCCGTTTCCCCGGGATCCAAGCGCACAATCGTCCGGTCAGAGAGCAGCGGTGCCACCGCCACGGCCCCCAATTCCACCGCCTTCTGGACGATCAAATCCATGGTTTTGCCCTTGGGAATCGCCTGCGCCAGCGTGATGGCACCCGGCAATTGCAACGTTGTTGACGGGGCAGCAAGTTTGAGAACAGCAGATCGCCCGGCAATCTCCGTGATATGCGCAACCGCTTCATGACCCGATCCATCAAAAACCGTGATCTTGTCCCCCACTCCCAGACGAAGCACATCCAGTGCGTGGTGGCTCTCTGAACCCGAAAGCACCACAGATGTTTGATTCCAAGCCGTGGCCTCTAAAAAAAATCTATTCATACGTGATGGACAGGAATTCTAAGCGGCGTGAAAGTCGGTGCAAGATCAACCGTCAGCACAAAAAAACCCCGCAGGGAAAAACCCTGCGGGGTTATTGATTGAAAGGAATCAGTCTTCCTTGGGTTTCGTGCCGGCTTTTCCGGCTTTGGCGGGCTTTTCAGCTTTCTCAGCCTTGACCGGTTTCTCAGCCTTGGCCGGTTTTTCGGTTTTGGCAGTTTTTGCTTTGGAAGCAGGTGTCCCGACAACCACAGGCGCCTCTTCAGCAGCCACGATCAGGTCAACCCATTCGATATAAGCCATCGGTGCGGAGTCACTTTGACGGGGACCCAGCTTGACAATGCGTGTGTAGCCTCCGAGACGGGCGGCATTGCGCGGCCCGATTTCCGAAAACAACTTGCCGACGGCTTTGGCGGTGCGTGCGCTGTTGTTGTGAAGTAGCGCGAGGGCGCGCCGGCGGGAGTGCAGGGTGTTGCGTTTGGCGAGGGTGACAACCTTTTCGGCTAGCGGGCGGACAGCCTTGGCTTTGGCGAGGGTGGTCTTGATTCTCCCGTGCTCGATCAGGCTCAGAGTCTGATTCGCCAGCAGAGCGTTGCGGTGCTCGGCTGTTCGTCCCAGTTTGACAGTTTTTCTTTGGTGGCGCATGGCAGCTTAGTTGGTTTCAGTTGTCTCTTTGACTTCGGCGGCATCAGGAGGAAGTTCCACGAGGCCTGCTTCGAATTTCAGTCCCAAACCAAGGTTCAGCTGATGCAGTTTGTCCTTGATTTCATTAAGGGATTTTTTACCGAAGTTGCGGTATTTGAGCATCTCAGCCTCGGATTTCATGGCGAGTTGACCGACGCTTGTGATGTTGGCATTGTTCAAGCAGTTGGCGGCACGCACAGAAAGTTCGATTTCATTGACGCTCATGTTGAGCAGCTTTTTGAGGCGGGTGTTTTCCTGACTGACTTCCTCAGGTGTTTCATCGAATTCGATTTGTTCGTCATCAAAGCCGACAAAGACATCGAGGTGGTGGCGAAGAATGGCCGACGCTTGAAGCAATGCCTCATCGGGAGTCAACCGTCCATCGGTCCAGATCTCAAGAATGAGCTTGTCATAATCCGTGCGCTGTCCCACGCGGGTGTTTTCGACAGCATATTTGACGCGGGTGACAGGAGAAAAGATGGAATCGATGGGGATAACTCCGATGATCTGTTCTGAAGGCTTGTTTTCGTCGCCGGTGGCGAATCCACGCCCCACTTTGATTTCAACCTCGAGATCAAATTTCTGCTTCTTGTCCAGGGTGGCAATGTGTTGGTCAGGGTTGACAATCTCAACACCCATTGGCAGTTGGATGTCCGCAGCGGTGATGACACCATCCCGGTTGACAGAGATCGTTGCTTTGCGGGTCTCATGGTCTGGAGCCTTGAACTTGATTTTTTTGAGGTTGAGGACAATGTCGACAACATCTTCCACAACGCCTGGAAGACTGGTGAATTCATGAGGAGCACCTTCGATCTTCACGGTGGTGATCGCAGCGCCCTCAAGAGAGGACAGCAGCGTTCTGCGAAGGGAATTTCCTACGGTGTGCCCGTAACCTGCCTCAAAAGGCTCGGCAACAAAGCGCGCAAAGGTATCAGTGGACTCCTCTTTGGTGAGGGTTTTGGGCATTTCAAAGCGCCCGAGACGAACTGGCATAATAGTGAGATAATTGTCTACGCCGGGTTTCCCTGTGCGCGATGGTATCAGCCGAAGACGGACACCCCAGGACCTACGACGCGGTTTTTATAAGCGCGAAAGTTGAAAATCTGACAAGTGCCCAAGGATGTCAAGATCAATGTGGAGCTATCGTGCAAGACGCTCCATCAAACCCCGCCCGGGGATTACCTGAAATTGTGGCGGACTTAGAATCTCACGGGCGGGGAATGACGGTCGGATCGGACAAGAAGAGCTGTTATCCCTTCTTTTTTTTGTCTTCCTCATTTTGGTCCGCCTTATTTCCCTGCTTCCCGGCTTTGGCGGGAGGACTGGCCTTCTGCTGTTGGGGCTGCTGCTTTTGTTGTTGAGACTGCTGTTTCTGCTGCTGGCGCTCCTGCCTCGGCTGCTGTTGGGGCTGCTGCTGCTTCTGCTGCTGTTGGCGCTCCTGCCTTGGTTGGGTTTGCTGAGGCGGCAATTGCTGAGTCTGCTTGCGTTGAGGCTGGGCTTGTTGGGGTTGAGGCTGGGCTTGTTTGCGTTCTTGGCGCAGCTCCTGCTTTTGTTGCCTTTGCGGCTGAGGTTCTGGTTGAACCTGCTTGCGCTCTTGACGCTGCTCCTGCTTTTGTTGCACCTGAGGCTGGGGCTGTTGTTGACGTTCCTGGCGTTTCTCCAGTTTAGGCTGCGTTTGGGGCTGGGCCTGAGGGACCTTGCCGTCTGCCTGTTTGGAACCACGTTGATCCTGCCGGGTCTGCTTGCGATCCTGGCTTACATCCGGTGCCGGCTGTGTCGGTTTGACGATTGGCCTAAGACCCGGTTGTTGAGCATCGGGACGCTGAGCGTTGCGGTCCCTGTCGCGTTTGGGAGCTTCAGAAGGATTCACGGCTGAGGGCGTTTTGGTGCCATCGATGGTAGCTGGAGGATTTGAGTCAGGCCTTTGGTCACTCAAGCGGTCTTTCTTGTTAGGGTTGCGAGGATTTTCATCCGAGCCTGGTAGCGCGTTATCGGGTGTGATCTTGCCATCAGGGGCAGGCAAAGTGTTGCCACGATCCGCAGCCCCCTTGCGATCCCGATCGGCGTTGCGGATCCGGTCAGCCTCGGGAGTCTTGTTTCCGTCACGATTCGGGTTGCCTGCCGCGATCCGCTCACCTTTGTTGTTCTGCCGCTCGAGGCGATCCGGGCGTGGCAGCTTGGTCTCAAGGGCAGGGTTGTACTTGCCAGCGCGGGTGTCCTTTTGGAATTCGGCATTGCTAACTTTGTTTGAGCGGTTGCTCACGTAGCGGGCATTGCCGTTGTTATTCCTCTGACGTTGGTTGGTTTGACGTCGGGCATTGGAGCTGGGCTGCCATTGATTGGAATTGTCGATGTCAATATTCACAACATTGACCTGGTTATTGTTGTTGTTTCGACCGCCCCCATTGCCCCAACCACCGCCATACCAATTATTATTTCGGTTCCAGTCGTGATTCCATCCGCGCCAGTTGCCACGGTAGAGGCATTGGCGATTCCAATCGAAGTCATAATTCAACCAGGAGCCAACGGCGAAGCCCAGTCCGAAGGTCAGCAAGGGAGCTGGATTAAAAGACTCAACATAAACCACTTGAGGATCGTATGTGGGCACGTAGATGATCTCAGGATCTGCAGGCACAATCCGGATCACTTCCTCGACCACAACAACCTTTTGCTCGGGGGTATCTTTGAGGTTTCCGGCAGCACGGGCCTGCTCCCTGAGCCCCTGAATCACGTTCATAACATCCGCAGGCTGCTCAACAAAAGCCTCCCCCACGGCTGCTGTCCACTCGAGGTTTTCATCCATCCAAGTGAGAACCTCGGGGTATCGGCTGAGGGACTTGACGCTGTCATCCCACGGCTGGCTATCTATGAGGTCCGCAGACGAGTTGCGCTGAAGGAACCTCGCCCCTAGCACGATGTCTGAAGGAACCGTGGACGCAGGCAAAATCACCGCAATCAACGCATCAGGATAAAGCGCGATCGGGGCAAGGAGTTGACTGAGCTCCTCCGGACTCAACCTCGGAATAGCCGTTTGAGCATCTTGAACTGGTTGGGGTGCTGTTTGTGCCAGAGCAAGAGGCCCTGTGGCCAGGAGAGCTGCCACGGCGAGGATCCGTAGTGGAGAAAGCTTATAAATGGTTTGGAACGGGTGATGAGAATTCATGGCTGAAATTACACCACATATCGGCACGTGGTGATGGGGTGTTTCCCTGCTGTGCTTTTGCAGGCAAGGAGGAGTGTTACTGAAGCAAAGAGAGTTGCGGTGGGATGTGATCATAGGTGTTGGTTGATAGGACAACGCAGACAAGCGCCTTTTATTCATAAAGGAAATCCAGTGGTCTTAAAAGAGGATCGTCGCTAAGGTGGTTGGTGGATGAGAAAAAATGATGAAAATGCCGATAAGGAGCGCTATCGCAACTTGCGGCAGCTTTCCTGGGAGCGTCTGTGGAAACATGAAGTGCCGCGTTTTAACCAGGGAGGGCCCGTGGAGCGGGCCGCGAATGTGGCCTTAATCAGGGCCGTGGGCGTTGTTTTTCATGAAGGCGGAAATGTTGAGCACAAAGATGACGTGAGACGCTGGCTCCGCGCACTGTTGAATGATCCCCACGAAAAAATCCGTCGTTACGCGATGGCCGCCCTGCCGAAAGTTGGAGCCGGCGCGGAGGAGGAGAAGGACTTGCTCACACTGTTGCAAAATACGGGAAATGACCGGGAGAAAAAGTATTTGTCGGAGGCGCTGGACAAGATTGGCGGGGAGCAGACGCTTGCCGCAGTGGAGCAGATTCCCTCCCAAACCGAACAAAAGGCCCTGGCATCGGTGGCAAGGCTACAAAGTCCGGGAATTATTCAAACAGAGCAGTCACTCCAGAAAATGGCGGGCCTGAAAATTTATTTCCGAACACGAAGAGGCCTCGAACCCTTTGTTATTGAAGAAGTGGAGTCAAACCCAAAACTCACAGTGACCGGGCAGGATCGTGGCCTTGTGGTCGCTGAGCCGACCGGACCCTTCACATTGAACGACCTTTATAACGTGCGATGTTCTGGCACAGTCGCCCTGGCACCGGCTGGCGAAGCTGCAACCCTGGAAGAATTAGCTGACATTCTGACCTCCCCGGGGGCTCTCCAGATCCTGAGATCATTAACCCAGGGAACAGTCCGCTATCGCATCGATTTTGTCTCCAAGGGTCACCAACGCGGAGCGGTCAGAGAGCTCGCCAATATGGTTTTTGCCAGATGTCCTGAAATCCTGAATGACGCCAGGGAGGCCATCTGGGCAGTGGACATTCACCCCGTAGGCCGGGGGCATTCGCTGGAATTGCGGCCACGGCTGAAACCCGACCCGCGATTCGCTTATCGCAGGAAAGACATTCCCGCTGCCTCGCATGCGCCCCTCGCCGCCTGTATGGCCCGATTGTCGAATCTGAGGAAGGGAGAAACGGTATGGGATCCTTTCTGTGGTGCGGGGACCGAATTGATCGAATGTTCACTTCAGGGAAGGGTCAAGAAACTCCATGGCACGGATCTCCATGCGGAGGCTCTCGCCGCCGCAGAAGCCAACATGGCAGCAGCAGGGGTGAGTCCGGAGATTGCAGACCTCTTACGATGCGATTTCCGGGATTACCACAGGCACACAAACATCAAGCCGGGCAGCCTCAGCCTTATGATCACAAATCCTCCCCTGGGCATGAGGATCCCCATTCCCAATCTGCGTGAATTGATCTCCGATCTGTTTGCAGTTGCTGCCGAAGCCCTCCAGCCGGGAGGACGACTCGTCTTTATCAATCCCCTCAGATCCCCTGCTCTGCCGCATGCAGGACTCAAGCGGGAATTCCACCAGATGGTGGACATGTCGGGGTTTGACTGTGCTTTGGAAAAGTATGTGAAACTCTGAATCGGCGTTGATGACTTGCGGAGTCGCCCTTCCTCGGCGAGTCTTTGCCATTCCTATGAGCAATCAGTCCCTGCCAACCCCCGAACAACTTCACCAACGCCTCCAGGATTTTCTCCGCTCCGGATTTTCCCAGCCCTCGGAAAATGAGCCTGCCGGAGATGAAAGTTCTTCGGCAGCCGGGAAAAAAGATCAGGACTTTTCCTTCAGTCTCCTGCCCCGTGACATCAAAAAACATCTGGATCGTTTTGTGATTCGTCAAGACGACGCAAAAAAGGCACTGGCCATTGCGGTGTGTGACCACTACAACCACGCCCGTCACGCGGCCTCTCTTTCCCCGGAGGAAAGTGCCAAGCTCGAGTATGCGAAGCAGAACGTTCTTTTGATCGGGCCAACAGGAGTCGGGAAAACCTACCTGGTCAAGCACGTGGCAGAATTGATCGGTGTTCCTTTTGTGAAAGCGGATGCCACCAAGTTCAGCGAAACCGGATACGTGGGAGGCGACGTGGATGATCTTGTGAGGGAGCTGCTCCACCGGGCAGATGGGGATCCATCGCTTGCTCAATTCGGGATGGTTTACATCGATGAAATTGACAAGATTGCCGGTGCAGGCGAGCTCATCGGCAGGGACGTGAGCGGCCGCGGTGTTCAATCAGCGCTGCTCAAGCTCATGGAAGAGACCGAAGTGCCACTTCGCAGCCCGAATGATCTGCAATCCCAGATCCAGGCGGCCATGGAATTCCAGCGACGGGGCAAAACGACGCGGGAATCAATCAACACGCGACACATTCTGTTTATTGTCTCCGGGGCTTTTGAGAAATTGTCTCCGCGAATCACCCAACGTCTAAAACAAACCAACATTGGTTTTGGCGCGGAACAAACGCCTCCGCCTGAAGAGGCCGGGATTCTCCGACTCGCGGAAACGAGAGACTTTGTGGAGTTTGGAATGGAACCGGAATTTATGGGACGCCTGCCCATCCGGGTCGTATGCGACCATCTCACGGAAGGCGACCTTTTTGAAATCATGAAATCATCGGAGGGAAGTATCATACGCCAGTATGAACGGGCTTTCCGGGCCTACGGGATTGAAGTGTTTTTCGAGGAGGCCGCCCTCCAGGCGATTGCGAAATCCGCCGCCACAGAACAGACAGGAGCCCGCGCCCTCCTCAGTGTCTGTGAAAAAATTCTTCGCAATTTTAAATTCGAACTTCCAGGTTCCGGAGTCCGGTCCTTCACCATCACTCCTCATCTGGTGGAGAACCCTGAGGAGGCATTGAACGTCCTCCTTGAGCTTGGCCATGTGGAGCACGAAAAAGCCCTGCGCTCCATCGTGCAGGAATTTGCCAGACGGTTTTCCGCCGAGCATCACGTTGAATTTTCTTTCGAGGAATCAGCGACAGATCTGATTTTGCAAAAAGCAGAAAAGTCTGAAACCGGAATCCGGGCCTTTTGTGCGAAAGCTTTCCGGGATTATGAATTCGGGTTGGCCCTTGTCCACAAGAACAGTGGAAAATCCCAATTCGTGATCACTGCCGAGGCGGTTGAGAACCCGGACCGTGTTTTGAGCTCATGGGTGGTCGCCTCTTACCGCGAGGGAACTCCGGATTCAACCGTGGCGCAGGATAACAATGTGCACAACGTTGCTTCGCCCTCCCAAGAGGAGGTCGAATCCGACACGAAGGGGGCGGATCAGCAACCCTGATCGCCCCCCGGTGAGGGGCTATTCCTCGTCAGCCTCTTCTTCAAAAATCTCTTCAGCCTTGCGCGACAAGCGATGGGAGAGAATAAAGAAGCTGGGCACCCAGAGCCCGATAAAAATTCCAAATCGCTCACCATAGGCCCGGTTTTCACGCGAAGCAGTGAACCAAGTCACAATGGAAGCGACAATTGACAAAAATCCCAAATAGAGGGTGATGTCGGATAGAAGTTTCAGGTTATTCTTCGTGTAAACCGCGCAAACAGGCTTGATGTAATTTTCCAGATCGCTCTTATTCATAGGCCTTCATCCTATCATGTCTCTTATTGCCGTCAAACTCCGTTTCAATACCCAAATACTATCATGAAAAAAGCTGCCCTGATTGTTGTTGTCCTCCTTGCCGTCGTGACGACTTCCGTCCTCTGGGTTCGCGGGCAGATTGGTATCATGGATCCGGCCCTGCTGGTCCCTCCGGGAGCTGCTGCGTACGTGACACTTCCTGACCTCCCCCGAAGCTATATGCGCTGGCCAAAGACCACGCTGGCCAAAATCTCCGGCGAACAGGAGATGAAAGATTTTTTGCTGAAACCCATCGATTTTTTATCAAAGGAACGCGGGGGCAATGAAGCGACAACGATCCTTATGGGGCTGAAGCCCGGGCGGCTCTTTGTCACGGCCTTGGTGGCAGAGAATGGCGATGTTCATTCGGTTCTCGGGTTCCAATATTGGGGATCGCGGGGTGAATTCGACAAGGCGATCGCAAGAATGCGTGCGGAGCTCCATCGTGGCGCCCCCCCTGAAGCGATAAAAGAGAATCATCTTGGCACAGAAATTCTCTCCAGCACCTTGGCGGATGGATCCACGCTTTTCACAGCGACCCAGAATCGTTGGGGACTCCTCTCGAATAACCGGGATGCTTTGACCGCGGTTATTGACCGTGCGGCCGGCCGCACGGATTCACCGTCACTTGCCTCCGATGCTGCCTACTTAAAAGTGATTGGCAAGCTTCCGCAGGAATCTGACCTGCTTGCGTTTGTGCGTCCCGGACAGATCCTGGACACCCTTCTCAAAGTGGGAAGCCAATTGGGAGCCACTGCGGATCCCGCTCAAGTTGAACAAATCCGCAAAACGGAGGCTGCAGGATTTGCACTCAAGCTGGACGGTGCGGACATTCGCGACGCCATCTTTCTTTTGAGGCCCAATCCTCCCAATGTCGGGGTTTTGGAGCATCAGGGCCTCGCCCTCACCTCCTCCAAGACGCTGGGGTATTTTGGTTTCTTATTGCAATACGATGTTCTTGCCCGGGCCGCCCGGGATCCTTCCGTTCAAAAATATGTTCCGATGCCCGCCGGTAACGCACCTTCCCTTTTTGACCGGCTGGCCGGAGCTTTTGGCAAGGAGGCCTCGGTCTCGTTTGCCTGGCCGGCAGACCGGATGACTCCCGAGTTTCTTGCATCAGCCGCTGTTGTCAGCCAGCCGCAGGTTGAAGAGATTCTGGCAGAGGCAACGTCCCTGCTTCCAGAAACTTCCGTGATCGAAAAGGAGGGCACAAAGTTTTACACTTTCCCCACCCTGAGATCAACGTTCCTTGACCCAACGCTTGCCCTTTCCGGGGGCCTGCTGGTTTTTGGACTGAATCCTGCGGACGTCGAATCGGCTCTTGCCAACCGGGGCAATGTGCAGAATCTCAAGACCTCACCTGCCTTTGCCCCGGCTCTACCCACGCTCGCCACGGCAAACGAAACTTTTGGATTCATTGACTCCAAGGCCCTTTTTGACCGGGCCTTCCCTCTTCTAAGACAGATCATCGTGTTCGGCTCCTCGTTTATGCCGGGGGCGGATCAGTTCATCGACGCCGGCAAACTACCTCAAACAGAGACCATCTCAAAACACCTCACCCCCATCATCTTTTCGCAAAGCCGGCTTGATGACGGCTACCTGATCGAATCCTCGGGTCCCATCACAATGAATCAAGCGGCCATTCTGACTCTTGGCTCGGGTGCGGCTTTTCTTGGTCCACAAATTCTCAACCAACAATAAAAAAATACCCCAACCTGCTTGACCAAGCAGGGATTACCGACTAATCATTTTTTCCAGCAATGCGGGTGTAACTCAGTTGGTAGAGTGCAACCTTGCCAAGGTTGATGTCGAGGGTTCGAATCCCTTCACCCGCTCTCCCCCCGAATGCCGGCTCTCCACCAAACAATGGGGATGAGGGCATTGTATATGTTGTTGGTTAGCCGCACTGAGCGATGACGCGCAAGCGGTAATTGTTAAAGTTTCTAAAGCCGTAAGCCCGGCGTTGAATGAGCTTCATCTTGCGATGGA
>JBGSPC010000265.1:0-6835 GCA_041738805.1 Terrimicrobiaceae bacterium
TCCATCGCAAGATGAAGCTCATTCAACGCCGGGCTTACGGCTTTAGAAACTTTAACAATTACCGCTTGCGCGTCATCGCTCAGTGCGGCTAACCAACAACATATACAATGCCCTCATCCCCATTGTTTGGTGGAGAGCCCATTGTTTGGTGGAGAGCCGGTGGAGAGCCGAATATGGTGCGCGATACAGGGTTCGAACCTGTGACCCCTGCCGTGTCAAGGCAGTGCTCTACCACTGAGCTAACCGCGCATTCCTAGCCGACTACGAAGAGTTGGCTGGGTGGGAGGTGAAGTTAAGCGGTAACAATCAGCGACTGCAACTATTTTTCGAGGGTTTGCATGAAGCAGAATCGGAAAGGGTGGGGGAGAAGCATTCTGGGAGAAGCAAAATTATTTGGTTGTGTCGATTTCGGGACTTGTTGGCTTGTGAGCGGCGAGGGAGACATATTCGCGACCATCGGTGCGGTGTTTTTCCGGGAAGTGCTCGAAGCAAAAGTATTCGAGGTGATCGATCACAAAGCCTGATTCCTGAGCACAGCGCTGGAGAATGGGTTTTTCGAAGAGGTGAACCATGGGAGGGAGGCGGTCCTTCCAATCCGGTGTGGCGACTTCCTTGGGATCAAAGATTCCAGGCCACCGCTCACCGTGTTTCAGCCGTTCCTCAAACCTTTCGCGAAAGCCTCGGTAATAACTCAGGCTGGGGGTCATCACGAGGACGAACAGGGAACCGCCGGGCTCCAGCATGCGGAAGGCCTTTTGGAAAGCGCGGTCAACTGTGGGACCATCAAAGAAATGGAAAACCTGGGCGGCAAGAATCCCGGACAGGCTGGACTCGGCCAATTGGACATCATCGGGATATTTTGCCGGGAGCAAAACCAACCGCCGTCGATCCTCCGGTGGGGCCGCATTTGCAAGCACTTGCAATTCTGGTGATGAGAGGTCATTCGCGACGACTGTTGAACCAGCTTTCAGGGCGGGGAGGGTGGCGTTGCCGTATGCCGCGCCAATCTCAAGAAGTGGTTTTGCCGATCGCCTGGCCAATTGAACAAAAGCCTCTGCGGCTGGGGAAAGCTCACGCGTCATGACACCCATGGCGTTGTCTGTGGGGATGAGACCCTCCTCGATTTCTTTTGGCCAGCCCGTGTTCATGCGGCTCAAATTGGAGCAAGGTTTGGAAAAGGCAAAAATGTTTCTTAAATTTTTTGTGAGGGATTTCTCATGCCGTCACAAACAAAATCCCCCTCATAGAATGATTCCCGAATTTTCTCGTTTACAGGCAGCTGGAATGCGGCGAAATTACACGCTCTCGCTCACGTGGCGGAACTGGCAGACGCGTGCGCCTCAGGAGCGCATGGGGTAACCCTTGGAGGTTCGAATCCTCTCGTGAGCAAAAATTTATGCCGCCACAGCGACCAGCGACCCTTGGTTTTTTAGAGACCTCAATTTTTTTATCACAGGAGGGAGGACTTCACAGGCTTCTTGCAGGTCTTGCAAGGTGTTAAGCCGCCCAAAGGAAAACCTCAGACTGGCCCGGGCGCGGTCATTCGAAAATCCCATCGCTCGCAGCACGTGGGAGGGATGGACCGAACCGCTTGTGCAAGCCGATCCCGCCGAGCAGCAAATGCCTTTTTCTCCCAAAAGGATAAGGGCCCCTTCGCTCTCGAGGCCTTCGAAGGTGAGGTTTGACGTGTTGGGGAGCCGGGTTTCCCGGTCGCCATTGACCTCAACACCGGAAACGCTTTGGAGCAAGTGATCCTCAAATTGGTCGCGCAAAGATTTGATGCCAGAATGGTCCGGGTTTTGATGAGCGATTTCGGCCGCTTTGCCAAACCCGACGATGCCGGCCACATTTTGGGTGCCACCCCGCCGGGCTTCTTCCTGGCTGCCACGAAGAAGGGGCGTGAATCGTGAGCGGCGACTGACAGCCAGGGCGCCAACGCCTTTGGTGCAATGGAGTTTGTGGCCGGAGAGGGAGACATATTGAGCTCCCAGGGTGGCAAGGTTCATCGGGACCTTGCCGGCGGCTTGAACGGCATCCACATGCAGAGGAACCTTATTGGAGGCTGTGATGGCGGCAATTTCCTCCACCGGAAAAAGCACGCCGGTTTCATTGTTGGCCCAAAGAATGGAAACCACGGCGGTGTCCTCGCGGATGGCGGCTTGGACAGCGGCAGGGTCCAGCAGGCCCTTGGAATCCACCGGAAGCCAGGTGATTTCATAACCTCGCTTATCCAGATGTTCACACAATTTGATGGTGGCACTGTGTTCGACGGCGGATGTGATGATGTGTTTTCTATCCGGGTCGATGGCGAGGCAGGAAAGGATGGCGGTGTTGATGGACTCTGTGCCGCAGCTGGTGAAGACGATCTCTTCGGCCGGGCTGCCCACAAGTCCGGCGATCTGGCTTCTCGCATTTTCGATGGCATCGGCAGCACGCCTTCCCAGGCCGTAGGAACTGGAGGGGTTGCCATATTCGTCCTTCAGCCAAGGAAGCATGGCCTCAAAGACAGCCGGGTCCACCTGAGTCGTGGCATTGTTATCAAGATAAATCGTGCGGGACATTTCAGATCACAATAGGAACTGCTTCCCAACGATCAAGCAACTGGAAAAAATCATTTGCTCTCGGCCTGAAAGACTCCCGACCAATCCGAAGGTGGTGGGTTCGACTCATAACTCTTCGACCGCCCAACGTAAACATCCGCCAAACCATCCCCCGGCTGCTTTTCAACCAGGCTTTCAAAGATGGCCCTGGCGCCCGAAAAATCTCCGTCCCGAAACAAGCGGATACCCTGTTCATGGGCCAGGCGGTCCTCGGACAACACACCTTCAGACCAATAAGTGAAAACTTCCACAGGAGCATCCCGGCCCACGACCCTTACGAGATCGGCACTCCGGTAAAGCCCGTCATTGCCAGCCAATTTCCTGGTGGCTTCTGTAACCAGAATATCACATTTCAGGGCCTTCGTGAGGCCTTCAACACGTGATGCCAGATTGACAGGATCCCCAATGACCGTTGGTTCCATGCGAGCCTGGCTGCCCACATTGCCAAACAGAACGCTACCGCTGTGAATCCCAATCCCAATTTTCCATGGCAAAAGTCCGCGTTCCGCCCGCCCGGCGTTGAGGTGGTTTAATGAGGTCTTCATCGCCAAAGAACACGCCACGGCTGCTGCAGCTTCCTCTTCAGGAGACCGTCGGCTGAGGGTTCCCCACACCGCCAGAATTCCATCCCCCATAAATTTGTCAATGGCCCCCCCGGCCCCCAAAATCTCAGAGACCATGTATCCGAAATATTCGTTCAACTGCTCGAAAAGCTCTGTGGGATCGCCGGCTTCGGTTCTCGCCGTGAAACCTCTCACGTCAGAAAACAAGATGGTCACATCCCGGCGTGCTCCGCCAAGGGATTGCAGGAAGTCGGCTTTGTTATCCAGAATTTCTTTGGCCAGGCCAGGGGACACGTAACGTTCCAATGCACTTCGGGTCCTTCTCCTTTCGCGGATTTCCACGATCAAATCCATGGAGAGGTTCGAAAAGCTGGAGATCAGAGTCCCCAGGAAAAAAGCTGACAAGGGGGGCATCCAGCCAGTCCATTGCAGGAAGACGAGCCCCGCTGGCACTGCGAGAGCCAGTCCAATCACGATTAATACGATCCGGGGGGTTGTGTTTTTTGGCACAATCCACGCGATGGCCGTGACAGCAACCCCCAAGAAAAGTCCGCCAAGTGTGAACCAGACCGTAGACATGGAATAAAATGACCCGGTCCACGCGGCAGCCAGTGCGGCTGTGTGCAGCCCGGCTCCGATATACGTGCCAAGTGGTGTGACAAATTCATCGTGGAATTGAGGGGCCGAAGCTCCGATGGCCACCACACGATCCCTGAAGACCTCGCCGTTTTTGAGGTTGGCCTGCCATTCCCGCTCGCTGAAGAGCTGCCAAAGCGGAACCCTCACATCAGGGGCCAGTCCCTTTAAGGAAGGAATAAAAAGCGAGGTGTCCGGCAATTGCTCCATGGCTTCCTTGCCTTTGAGAAGGCCAAGAGCCATGGCAGGCGAGGAGTAGACGATCTCTCCGGCAGGTGCCCGCATGCGAAAGGGAGCCGAGCGCACCACACCATCTTCGCTTCGCCAGAAATTGGCAAATCCCACAGCTGTTCCCTTTGGCAGTGTGGCCTCATTGGGTGTTTGAAAGCGGATGATCGCCGTGCCATCCACTCCCTGATCCTGCACAAAGTTGGACATAATGACCACTTTGCCGGGATGTCGCTCCAAGGCGGCATGGAGTTCCTGATCGCCCTCACGTTCTCCAAAAAGCAGAACGTCGAGAATAATCAGTTTGGCTCCGGCGCCGAGGATCCGGTCAATCGCTCCGGCGTAAACCTGGCGTGACCAGGGAAATCCCAGAGCCATGGCCTTTAATTCCGGAGAACCCTGAACTTCCTCAGCCGGAAGTTGGTCCAGATTCAGGGATGAGGAATCAATGAGCACCTGAGCAAACTCAAACGGGGGCTCAGGTTGTTTAGCAAGCTGGACCATACGATCCGAAATGGCCAGATTGAGCTCTTCCATAGGCTTGCCACCACCAAAAATGACGGCCGCACAGAACAGCAAAGACAGCCCGCAACAAATCAGGGCCCTACGTGTGGTGCCCGAAAAATGTTTCCCTCCTTCCAATCCAAGGCTTGACGTAAGGAAACGACTCATCTTTTCTGCCTTAGCACAATTTTTTTGATGAAACACTCCTTTTGGTTAGCCATCATCTTTTCTTTGTTTGTTTCTCATCTTCACGCTCAGGGAAACACCGAGGCTGCCAGAAACACCCGGAACACGTTTTCGGCATTAAACCGCATTGAGTCGCTCACGCCGAATGATCAATTCGCTCCCTCAAGTCCCGCAGACCCAGACCTTGGCGAACAGCTTCTGCTGACACGCTCTGACCGTTACCGCCCCTTCAGCGTCGGCGCCGGATATGCCACCACATGGACAAGCAATGCGTTTTACACGCCGGACTCGCCTTCCAGCGATGTGTTTATGAGTGCCTTTGCCAACGCGATTGTTCTTCCCCATCTTGGCGGCAATTTCTTTTTTGAAGGAGCTGCGAGTTTTACCGGATATCGCTACTTCAGAAACCCGGTTCTCGATTTTAATGCACTGGAAACCTCGGCAGGAATCCTGAAAGTCTTCAGGGAATTTGCTGACCTTGGTCTTTATGCCCGCTACGAATACAGCTATTTGTTTGGAAGGGATGGCGGGGATTTGCTGCAAGAGCATTCTCTAGTGACAGGCTTGAGGAAGACATTTCAATTCAGCCGGGCCAACGCGCTCTTTCTTTCTGCTGAAGCAGACTTTGTGCTCGGAGGTGAGCCGGGGTTTGCCCTCGCCCATGATTTTTCCCTCTTTGCCGCGCACCAGATTGATTGGACCCGCTTTATTCAAACTTCATTTTTTTATCAAATGAACGTGTTGGCGTTTTTGGAAAATGACCGCGCTGACGTCCGTAATTCTTTTGGTTTGTCCGTGGGGTTCAAGCCTCTGGAATGGGTCAATATCTCAGCCTCAAGCTGGCTGGGCTGGAACTCTTCAAATCAGAGCGAATTTGATTATTTTGTTGGTAACATCGGTGGGGGCATCACGGCTTCCATCAACTTCTAAGTTCTCACCATGAAAAGAATCCTTCTGCTTGCAACTCTCACTTTTGCGGGTCACTCACATGGCGCCGTTCTGGAGTCTGCCAAAGTCACCGCTGCAATTAATCAAGTGGTCCTTGCCGACGCCGGTGCCACACGCCCGGCCACCGTGGGTGACACGCTCCGTGGACAATCAACGCTCGAGACCGGCACCAAATCCCGTGCCGAGTTGGTATTCAACGATCAGAGCATCGCCCGCCTCGGCGCTAATTCCCAGTTCTCCTTTGCCAGGGGCACCCGCGATCTGGAGCTGAGTCAGGGTGTGATTCTCATGCAGGTCCCCAAAGGCGCGGGAGGGGCCACGATCAAAACAGCAGCCGTCACCGCTGCCATCACAGGAACCACGATCGCCATTGAGTTCACTCCTGGAAAAAACGGCGCTCCCGGCACCATCAAAATCTTTGTTTTGGAAGGCACACTCCGGGCCTACATCAAGGCCGTCCCGGGCGAATCGATTCTCCTTGAACCCGGGCAAATGATTGCCTTCCAGACAGACGATAACCGCTTGCCGGATGTGGACACATTCGACCTTGGCCGGTTCGTGGAGACTTCCGGCCTGCTCTCGGACCAATTCGACCCGCTTCCCAGTCTGGATATCATTCTCGAAATGATTGCCCTTCAAAATGCGGACAAGGTCGATGGCAAACTGCTGATCAGTAACTACACCCTCCATGACCAAACCCCCGGGGGTATTGGAGATTTTCGATCGAGTTTTCAAAATATCTCTCTCCGCAATCTGGCCAACCAGGGTCCCAAACCTCCAGTGGTGCAGGCTCCGGCTCCCCCCCCGCCTCCACCACCCCCGCCGCCACCAACTCCTCCGCCACCTTCAAAAAAGTGCCAAACCTTTGATGAGTGCTACTACGGCGAGGGTGGACGTTAGGTCCTTGGGGTGAGGAGGCCTGTGGTTTCTTGGGGGGGAAATGATCCCGGAGGTTGTCCTGCTTTCCATCGGCTTCTTTTCATATTCTTTCATCCCAAGCTTGCCTTGCACCGTAAAAACCAGATAGAAGCGATCCCTTTCAACACGGATCGACAAATAACGAATGAGCACCGCAGTATTGACCCACGAGGAACACCACGGCCACCTGAAGGCCTCACCAGAAACCAGCAAGTTCGGCATGATCATGTTCCTCGCCTCGGAGGCCATGCT
>JBGSPC010000281.1:0-15084 GCA_041738805.1 Terrimicrobiaceae bacterium
CGACACTCGGGTTGCCAAAGTCCGGGAATCCCTTGGTCGCACCACACCCGACATCGTCGAGGGTCGCAAACCCGCCCCCGGCCATGCTGACATGCTCTGGTGGCGCAACGCCTGGGGCAATGGCGGTTGGCACAACTGGCATAATGGTTGGCATAACTGGCACAACGGCGGTTGGGGCAACTGGCACAATTATTGAGCCATCACGTAGAGGAACATGGAGCATGTTTCTCATTCCGAAACCCGCAATCACGATCCGTGCTCCCCGCACAATCCGTGGATCCTTCACGCCTCCTCAGTAGAGGAACATCGAAGATGTTTCTTCTCCCAAAACCCGCAATCCGGAAATCAACGAGCTCCTCTTAATGGAATCAGGCGCAACGGCATTGGAAACGCCTGATCCCCAACCCGCAGGATCTTGCGCCAAAGAAGAATGGCTGCGTTTGGCCGTCATTCAACCTTCCCCTTTCTGCAATATCAATTGCGACTATTGCTATCTGCCCGGCAGATCAGAAACCCACCGCATGGACCACGAGACTTTGCGCTCCGTGGTCCGCGAAATTTTTTCCTCAGGTTTGGTCTCTGAATCCCTGACCTTTGTCTGGCATGCCGGCGAACCCCTTGCGGTTCCGATCCCATGGTATGAAAAAGCCCTGGACGTCATTGACGCCGAAGCTCCCGAAGGTCTGAGAGTAATTCACTCATTTCAAAGTAACGGCACCCTCATCAATGACCGCTGGTGCGAATTCATCAAATCCCGAAACGTTTCCATGGGACTAAGCATTGACGGGCCGGCGTGGGTGCATGACACCCACCGTAAATCGCGGCAGGGCAAAGGCACCCACGATCTCGCCATGCGCGGAGCCCGACTGCTCCAGAGCCACGGGATTTCGTTTCATGTGATCGCCGTCGTCACAGAGGCATCCCTCGATCACGCTGACGAAATTTTTAATTTCTTCATGGGGAATGGCATGGCGCGCTTTGGTTTTAACGTGGAGGAGCAGGAAGGCATCCACACCGAATCCAGCCTCCAGGAATCCCACGCTGGACGTATCGAAGCCTTTTTCCGCACGATGTTCGAACGTCAAAAAGCCGCCAATGGGGCCGTGCGAATCCGCGAATTCGATTTTGCCCTTCAGCGCATTGGAATGGGCCGGGATGCCGCCATCACGGAATTCCTCTACGAAAACGAACAAGTGCGCCCCTTCGGAATCCTGAGTGTGGACTGGCAGGGAAACTTCTCGACGTTCTCACCCGAGATGCTTGGCGTCACAACCCCGGAGTTCGGCGACTTCACCTTTGGTAAAATCCCTGACAACTCCCTCCTCGATGGGCTCCAATCGGAGAAATTCCGTCATGCCCATGACGCCATCGCATCCGGCGTCGAGCGTTGCCGCCACGAATGCGGCTACTTCAAACTCTGCGGAGGAGGTGCCCCCGCCAACAAATTTTTCGAAAACGGCTCCTTCGACTCCACCGAAACCGCTTACTGCCGCCACGTCATCCAACTCCCCATCAACCTCGTCCTGGAAAACCTCGAAGCCGACCTTCGTCTTGGGGCTTAATTTGCACGATCAGCAATAATTGACCATGAAGGACATGAAGGTCAGTCAATTATCAAGATATGAAGAAGAGGAATTTGGAACAAATTTCTTCGGATTGATGCCCATTGTGGCCGAGCAAAGCATGACCACTGGGTTTTCCCTGCAGGCGTTTCTCCGAAAGTTCATTTCACATCAGACGCCATGGACAATGTCTGTCCTTTCCGTGCAGTATTTGTAGGAATTATGCCGCGAGCTGTATATCTCCTACAAATGCCGCGTGCGGCTCACTAATACTGTTGGAAAAATAGATGAGCGCCCTTTTTGAAAATCCCGCGTTTCGGATTGCCGGCAAGGCTGCACGGCTCCTTTTCATTCCATTTCCGATTGCGACGGTTGCCTGCTTTGTCCTTGTATCTGTTTTGGATTACATGCTGCGTCCAGACCGTTCTGATATCGTTTCTGGAGAGCCGGGGGAGATGCTTGGAGGAATATTGATTTTTGTGGCTGTAGGTGGGTTGCAGGCCGTTATCGGAATCCCCTCTCTTCTCATTCTCGATTCAAAGCATGCCAAGATTAATGCTTTTCTGGCGATTGGGACTGTCTTGGCCCTGGGTTTTTCATCGTTTCTCGCTCTGATGCTTCGTGCGCCACAATTCGGTGAAACGTTTTTGTGGATGTTTTCATGGATATTTTGCCTTTTCGGCCTTCCGTTGATCGGATGCTATTGTCTCGCCGCCGTTGCTCCTTTTCGACTATGGAAAGAAATAATTCCAACGAGCCAGTCGACCTAATCCCTGTCCCTTCGGGACTTTCGGCACAGCTCCTGCTGATTCCGCTTCGCGGGCAGGAGCAGTGCCGAAAGCAAGCAGGGATAGGTCACTGGGGACGTTCTGCCAAAAAATATGCGCAAATTATTTATCCTCCTCGCGTTGTTGCTGGTTGGGTGCCAATCCGCAGTAGATCGCCAGCACCAGGAGGCACTAAGGAGACTCGACGGCATCAATCAAGCGAACCTCGTAGCGGAAGTTGCTTCGATACTGGCCCTTCCCAAGGAGAAGCGGACTTTTGATTTGCCTCAAGGCCTGTGGACCCCTGCAATCGTTAAGTTGGCCCCGGTAACTGTGAGGTGCTACGACGATGGTGTAGCAATCCTATTCGAGAAGTGGGTCAGCAAGGAGAGCGGCCTCTATGTTGCGCCGGGAGGTAGGGTTCATTCCGACTCGGAAGCACAGATTGGGGTTCGCCGGAAGGTAACAAATGAGATCGATTGGTATGCCCTTTAAACAATGGAAGAGGCAGAACAAGTCAGTGGTGGCAACGGCGGACAACGTCTCTCTTTCGCTGCGCTCTGGACGCTCTTTCTCCGCCGTCCCACACTTCTAACGTAGGCAGAACGAAAATGCTCCCTTGCCATCAGCGCAGGCCGTTGGTATGGTCAGATCATGCAAATGCGCGTTGAAGATATTGCAGAAGAGGCACTTGCACTTCCAAGCGAGGCGAGGGCGTTGCTTGCTGACCGGCTCGTCGAGAGCCTTGATCCAGCCGAAGACGGATACATCCATAATTTGTGGGCTGCTGAAGCAAATCGCCGGCTACAGGAACTCCGATCTGGGCATACAACTGGGATTTCTGGAGAAGATGCCTTTGCAAGACTCAGACAGAAGTATGCAGGACGAGGTTCGAGTTCCACCCAGAGGCCCTTGCCGAGTTTGAGGCTGCTGCCGATTTCTACGCCGAGCGACAGGCGGGACTGGAACTACGTTTTGTCGATGCCATCCATTCGGCAATAAGCAACGCATGCCGTGCCCCTCAGAGATGGCGCAAGTTTGATGGGGAAATCAGGCCGTGCTTGTCCACGTCTTTCCATATACTGTGCTTTACTCGATCGAAGAAGATGCAATCTACATTCTCGCAGTCATGCACTGCAGTCGCGAGCCTGGCTATTGGAAGAACCGAAAGAAGTAAACCCAACGGAGCGGTCGAGGTAATCCCTGTCTCTGCGGGACTTTTGTCACAGAGGCTGCTTGTGCACCCTCTGCGCCAAAAGCGAGCAGGGATACCTCACCGCGGACGGGCAACAATATGAACGACTCTCACATAGGCCACATTCCAGGCGGCTACGAAGAAATTCTTCGAGACAGCAAAGCCATCAATTTCGGAATGCCCTCAGACATGCAAACGGGAGCATTGTTGAGCGTTCTCGCTGCATCCAAGCCACAGGCGAGGGTCCTTGAGCTTGGCACTGGCACTGGACTGGGCTCTGCATGGCTTCTGGAAGGGATGGACGATGCATCCGTGTTAATCTCGATCGAAGCAAACAGGGAATATCAAGATGTAGCCCGCCGTCACTTGGGACATGATGCACGATTGCAGCTAGTCGCTGGCGATGCCCTCCGATTTATCGAGGATCATGAAGGTAATGCCTTTGATCTGATCTATGCTGACGCGATGCCCGGCAAGTATATCGGGTTTGGTCATTCGCTGCGCTTGCTGAAGCGGGGCGGCATCCTTGTCCTTGATGACATACTCCCTCAGCCAAACTGGCCCGCGAATCACCAAGCCAAGGTTGATTCTCTTCTCCAGACTATTGACGAACTCTCGCCTCGCGAATTTATGAGTGTTAAATTGCGCTGGTATACAGGTCACATTCTAATCACAAAAAGATAAGCTCAACGAGACGATGGCCCCAATCACCATCCCTTCGGGATTTCTGTCATACTTCCCGCTGATCCGTGGCCAGGAGTCATGCCAGAAGCAAGCGGGGATTCCTCATCGGGGACGTCGGCAAAGTAAAGGTGCGATGAAAAAGTTTCAACTGACCTCAACTCTTTCGATTCAGACACGGCCAGCTCAGCGTGTTAACGAGGATTTCGGTCAAGTAATCCGTGCTGCCTGCGAAAGTGATTCGGCCATACAGACATGCTTCCTTATCGATGCCAGAAATCGAGAATCGAAGGATGAATTCCTCATCATCGCAATCACGTCAGAAAACGGCGACTTTGATTCCATTGCGGAGAAATTTCAGGGAGTCTTCGAGGCGTTTCCTGAGCGGCTCCCAGACACCTGCCTTATGTCGTCAGATGGATTCGAAGGGTGCCGTGCCGGCTCGGAGTTTTACAACAAGCATGCCGAACACGACGAGAATGGCAAGGCTTGGCCTGCCATCTCTTGAACGTCAAGCCAAGAAGAAACACTAAAATGAAAACCACAATTCGAATCGCCAAAGTTGAACCATGGGATCAGGGGGAGCCCGCTATTCATGGGCCAAGCATTTACGGGGCTTCGGTCAATAAGCCTTTCTTACACACCATCTCTGCGACAGGTGAGAGGCCATTGACATTCAGCGCGGAGGGATTGCCGGAAGGATTGCAGTTGAATCCGGCCAACGGGCAGATCAACGGGGCCGCCTGCAACGAAGGCGACACAAAGATTCTGCTTCGTGCAGAAAACCGTCACGGCAATGCCGAGAAGGAATTCACGATCGCCATCGGTCGGGGCCTGGCACTTACGCCGCCCATGGGATGGAATAGTTGGGATCAGTGTTTAGTGCATGTCAACGAAGCCACGGTGCGAACAACAGCGCAGTGCCTGATTGAGACGGGGCTTGCCGCGCGAGGCTACAGTTACATCAACATCGATTCCGGGTGGCAGGGGAAACGCGGTGGTAAGCATGATGCCATCCAACCCGATGCCGCCAAATTTCCGGATTTGGAATCTCTCATCGATGACATCCACAGCCTGGGATTCAAATTTGGCATTTATTCGACCCCGTGGGTTGTTCCCTGGGGCTGGGGGTGGGGTGAGAGAGAAAAGCCGGAGCTGGGAAATGGTTTAATTGGCTGTTCGTCGGGTCCGCCTGACTTGGACTATAAGGCACATTCGATCCCCGAGGGAAGGTATGTGGGTATTCACAAGCACGAAGCCCAGGATCTGGCCCAGTGGGTGGATTGGGGGGTGGACTTTCTTAAGTACGATTGGACCCCCACGGATCCCATATCCCTGGAGCGGATGGGGCGTTTAGTCAAAGCGGCTTCCCGGGACATCGTGTTCAGCATTTGCACGGATGCCCAAATCGCGGACGCGGATGCCATCAAGGCCTGGACTCACATGTGGCGCGGTCTCCCGGATGCCAAGGATGCGTGGCCTGCTGTCCTTGGGAATGCCTTCTTGTTGGAGGAGTTGCGCGGGGACTGGCGCCCGCATATCAAACCAGGTTCGTGGAATGATTTCTGCCTGCTTCCCCTGGGTCCAAAGCACAAAAACCAAAACTCATTTCGCCCGAACGGACTCACCGAGGATGAGCAGATCACGGCAATGACCGCGTGGGCTCTGTCGCCCTCTCCCCTCCTCATGAGTTGCGACCTCTCCGCCCTGACTGACTTCGAGTTACGGCTGTTCGCCAACGAGGAAGTGATCGCTGTGAATCAGGACCCTTTGGGGAAACCGGCCGTGCGTTACTTTGAGAAGCGAGTTCAATTGCCCCAGACCGCGCAACCGCAACACAACATGCGCATCTGGGTGCGTCCACTCGCAGAGGGAACTTTCGCCATTGGATTTTTCAATCTGGCAGAAAATTCGGATACTTTTTCGATCGATCTCAGGGATCTCGGCTTCTCTGGATCCATCGGCGCTCGGAATCTTTGGGAGCGGCGCGATATTGGCAGACTGCAGCAATTGTCAATTGAGGTGCCGGCTCATGGCGCGCAACTCATTTTGGTGGGGAAGTAGTTTACCGAAGATGAACCTTAGCGCCCGTTCGCTTTGCTCTGGACGCCGGATTTCCGTCGTGAAACCCATCTTAGCCGGCATCTCATTATTTGCGCTTGTTGCTTGCAACCCACCGATGCCCATCACCCCGGAGGGACGCTTTGATGATGCCGTTAAGAAGCTGGCCGCGGCCTCCACAGATGAAGAGCGATTTTATCCTTTGACCACGGCTGCGATGGAAGCCTTTGCCCTAGGCAAGTATGCCGAGGCGAGGCAATACGCCACCGAGTTGGAGGCCATGACGCCCAAATTTGCAGGTAACTGGAATTACGGGAATGCCGTGCAGGACTTCAATCTTGTTCTTGGACGGCTGGCTGTGAAAGAGGGTGAAATCGACAAAGCCAAAAAACATTTGTTGGCTGCGGGACGCAGTCCGGGTTCTCCGCAAATGGATTCCTTTGGACCGAACATGAGCCTTGCAAATGACCTCCTCAAAAAAGGCGAAAAGCAGGTGGTTCTCGAATATTTTGATTTATGCCGAGCCTTTTGGAAGAGGGGCCGTGGCCGTCTCGACCTCTGGGCCAAAGAGGTTGAGGCTGGCAAAACCCCGGATTTTGGAGCCAACCTTTTTTATTGATTAGTGGGGATCAAACCGTGAGTTTAAACGGATATGCGGCAGCAAACGCACCAAGTCTGAATGGTCAAACCAAGGAGAAAAAATGAAATTTGGTGTTTGTGGTGACATGAGTTTGGCGGCCATTGCTGCCCAGTCTTCCTTCGATTACGTGGAATGCAGTGTTCCGGCTTTGCTGATGCCCAGGGAACCTGAGGAGGTGTTTCGTGCCTCTCTCGAGGCTGTGCAAAAGGCAGCGATTCCCTGTCCGGTGCTGAATCTCTTTATCCCGGGTGATTTGAAAATCGTCGGAGCGGACGTCGACACCAAAGCGCTGGAGGCGTATGTCCGCACAAGCATGGTGCGGGCTGAAGATGTCGGGGTTGAGGTCATCGTTTTTGGCTCGGGAGGAGCCCGGCGCATCCCTGAAGGATTCGACCCCCACCTTGCGCACGCCCAGCTTCTGGCCTTTTGCCGGATGGTGGCGCCGCTTGCTAACGATCATGGCGTCACCGTCGTCGTTGAGCCGTTAAATTTAGCTGAGTGCAATGTCCTGACCAGCGTGAAGGAATGTGCAGAGCTTGTTCAAGAGGTTGCACACCCGGGCCTCCGTCTGCTGGTTGATGCCTATCATCTGATGCGTGACGGCGACTCCTACGAGGACATTGTCAGGTATGGAGACCTTCTTGTGCACGCCCACATTGCCACCGTGCCAACCCGCCTTGCCCCGGGCGCAGAGGTCTGTGACTTTTCACGGTTCTTTCAGGCCTTGGCCGATGCGAACTACACCAAAAGGCTCTCCATCGAGGGAAAAATCACGAATCCGGAGACTGAACTGCCGGCAGCTCTTTCGGCGATGCGTGAATTGTCAGAGCTCTGAAGAATGGGCCGTTAGAACAACCCGACAGTGGCGACGCTATCTCCCGGGCTTCCACAAAAATAAGCATGACCACACCGCCTCCTTTGCCCCAACCAAATGCCCCGGGTGCTTTTAAACCCATCAATCGGGCCGTATTCACGGAAAGTCTGACGATGAGGCTGGGTGAGGTCACCCTTGATTATGCCCTGATTGAGAAAAGTCACCAGAAAGCGGAGGTTTGGATGAATCAGCATCCACAGATCGAGATTGTCCAGATTCAAACTTTCCATTCCTCCCTCCATGGAATCACGGTGGTTTGGTATCGTTGAACCATGTGCAATTCTCAACTCCCGAATGCCATCGTGTGCACCTCGAATAATGAACGCCCCCAAAAAGTCACCCCGAGCCGGCAAAGCCGCGAAGCCGAAGAGCCAGGCTGCGGCCCGCTCTGAGAAGCCAGCAGGCCCGACAAAGCCGGTGACATTGCTTTCCGGCGGAAATCCGCAAATCGCCAAAGGGGATGGCGATGCCCCTGTTCAGGCTTATATCGCAGCCATGCCGGGGTGGAAAAGCGACTTGGGCAGGCGTCTTGATGCTCTCATCGTGCTCCATATACCAAATGTGAAAAAAGCTGTGAGATGGAACTCGCCTTTTTATGGCATTGAGGGGCAGGGCTGGTTGGTGTCCTTTCACGTCCTGACCCGTTATGTCAAAGTGAACTTTTTTTGCGGCGCATCGCTCCAGCCTGTGCCACCCGGCTCCGGCAAAGACGAAAATGCGCGCTGGATCGACATCTACGAAAATGACCCCCTGGACGAAGTGCAAATGACGGAGTGGTTGCAGCAGGCTGCGCGCTTGCCCGGGTGGGCCTCATTTTCGTCATGACCGGTTCCTCGATACAGGGAGACCCGCAGGGGAGGATGCGATGCCTTATGACTCCTTGACCCGGGAAGAAGCCCGTCAGTTATGTGACCGGCTGCTTGACGGCACTCCCGAAGCTTTGGAGGACTGCCTTTCCTTTTTCGAAGCCGATTCCAAGGGACTGTGGCACAATCGGGCAAGAGCCAAACTTGCCCGTCGCTTCAAGCACATCAGTCTCAGCCCGCACCAGCAGGCCAGAGTGATGAATGCCATCATTCGACGCTTTATATCGGGTGATTTTTCGGAGCAGTTTGTGGATCAGCTTCATCTGGCTTTGCGAATTGAAGCGTCGCAGCTTTATGCGGCGGCTGAACGTGTCTCCAGCGATGCCAAGCCCCACATCCGCAAATGCGCCGATTGGATTCTTGCTGATCGGAGCAGGATCCGCTGATAGCAATATGCGGTTTGCAAGATGGACGCCGCTGCTTACATTGGATCATGGTCCCCATGAAAAATTTCCTGCTTGCAGCAATCATGGCTTCAGCCGCTCAGGCGCAACCTGCCCCTGAGTCAGCAGAAGCCGCTGAGGAGGACTCTCCTTACGAGCACATTCAAGTGCTGGCCCGTGCCATGCAGTTGATTCGTCAGGATTTTGTGGATGACAAAAAAATCTCCTACCGGGATCTGACCTATGGGGCGCTGCGGGGCATGTTGGCCGAGTTGGATCCGCACAGCCAATTCATGGAGCCGTCAGCGTTTGAAGGAATGCAGGAAGACACCAAGAGCGAGTTTGGTGGCCTGGGGGTTGTGGTGACGATGGAAGGGGGCGTTCTCACCATAGTTTCTCCGATGGAGGACAGTCCGGGTTTTGAGGCGGGGCTTGAGCCCGGGGATCAGATTTTGCAAATCAACGGCCAAACCACGGAGAAGCTGACGCTTCCTGATGCCGTGGAAAAGCTGCGCGGTGATGTGGGAGAAAAAGTCGTTCTAACCATTCAGCGTCCCCGCACCAAGGCGATCAAAGACTACGAGCTGACAAGGCAGGTCATCAAGGTTTCAAGCGTCAAAGATGCGCAGGTTCTGCCTTCGGAGGAGGGTGGCGCAAAAATCGGGTATGTCCGCATCACCCAATTCAACGAACCCACAGCGGCCGAACTGGCGAGGGCGCTTGATAAACTGGATAAAGCGGGCATTGAAGGGCTGGTGCTGGATCTGCGGTATAATCCGGGAGGGCTTTTGGGCAGCGCCGTGGACGTCTGTGGATTGTTTGTGCCTCCGGGGACACGCATTGTTTCGACGGAGGGGCGTGCGCCCGGCCGCGAGTATACTTCTGCTGCCAAGGGAAACAAACCGAGGACATATCCTGTCGCTGTCCTTGTGAATTATGCCAGCGCAAGCGGATCGGAGATTGTGGCCGGAGCGCTCAAAGATCTTGGTCGGGCCATCATTGTGGGAGATACCACATTTGGAAAAGGGTCTGTGCAAAGCGTAGCGGGGTTACCTGACGGCTCCGCAGTTCGTTTCACGACCGCCAAATACTACACGCCCGCCAAGCAGGTCATTCACGAGCACGGGGTGAGTCCCACAATTCGTGCGGGAATGACGACGGAACAGGAGATCGAGTTGCTCAGGGCGCGGCGGGACCGTTCCCCGGCAATCAAAGCCGAGGCGGATCTTGAGATGGACCCTCAACTCTCGCGGGCCATTGATGCGTTGCGCGGCGTGCTGATCACCACCTCCAGGACCAACAAGGAATCCTGAATCTGTTGTTGTCAGTTTGGCTCGCTCTTGATGTAACAGTGGGGTGACAAACCATTCATGAACTACCGGCTTCTGCTCAAAGTTCTTGGTTTGCTGGTGCTTCTTGTGGGCGCGGCGATGTTGATTTGTGAGGTGGCCCTGTTTTTGGACCATCGCACACGGAACTTTGAGACCCATGATTTTGCATTGTTAAAATCCTTTGTGGTCACCACGTTTTTGGGTGTTGTTTTGTTGCTCTTGGGCAGGGGCGCCGGAGATCAAATCTTAAGAAAAGAGGCCATTGCCATTGTCGGGCTGGGGTGGCTTTTATCCACAGTGGTGGGGGCCATTCCTTTCCTGTTTGCTTCACCGGCCCTTTCACCGGCGGGTGCCTTTTTTGAATCGGCCTCAGGCTTTACCACCACGGGCGCAACGGTGATCACCGATTTAACGAAGTGCTCCCCCCAAATCTTGTTATGGCGGTCAACCACGCAATGGCTTGGCGGAATGGGCATCCTCGTCCTTTTTGTCGCCTTGCTTTCCACACTGGGTGTCGGAAGCAAATCCCTGCTTCAGCATGAGTCTTCCGCACAAAGCGGGTTTGGATTTCATACCCGGATCCGCCAGATTGCCATGCGCCTCTGGCAAATTTACGCCGTGCTCACCGTGATTTGTGTTCTGGGGCTGATTGTTTTGGGTATGACGCCCTTCGACTCCGTGATCCATGCCTTTGCAGGGATCTCCACAGGAGGATTCAGCTCCCGCAATGAGAGTGTTGCGTATTATAACAGTGCGGCCATCGATGCCTGGTTGTGTGTTTTTATGATTTTTGGTGGCATGAGTTTTCCCCTGCTGGCATGGCTTGTCCGGGGGGGATTCAAAAACGTTCGCCGGGACGAAGAGTTGCGGCTCTACCTTGGCTTTCTGCTCGTTTCCACGCTTATTATCACGGCTGACCTCGCATTGAGAATGGATGAGGGAATCTCCCGTGGGCTGCAGATCGCGTCATTTCAGGTCGTCTCCATCATGACCACCACCGGTTTTTGCACAGCAGACTTTGACACCTGGCCGACTCTCTCCAAAGCGCTTCTTGTGACGCTGATGTTTGTGGGCGGGTGTGCCGGCTCCACCTCGGGAGGAATCAAGGTCAGCCGGGTGGCGATCTTTTTTAAAACAGCCGGACAACAGCTTAGAAACTCTTTCCGCCCCAATCATCATATTCCAATCCGCATGAATGGAGAAAACCTGGAGGAGGAACAAATATCCAAAGCCATGTTTTTTATCTCGCTCACCGCCTTCGTGGTGGCCATGGCAACCCTTGTGATCACTTTGCTGGAACCTCAGCTTGATCTGGTCAGCAGTTTCACCGCCGTGGTTGCCTCGCTCTTTAACATCGGTCCCGGGTTGGGCGAGGTCGGCGCCTCGAAGAATTATGGTTTTTTCTCACCACCCTCGCATCTCCTTTTGGGGATGGTCATGATTCTCGGGCGCTTGGAATTTTTCGGGGTATTGGCCCTCTTTATTCCTGCTCTCTGGAAACGGTATTAAGAGGTTTCATAAGTCAGCATCGCTGCACCAAAAACCCCTGCGCTGTCTCCCAGGGTTGGCTTCAGAATTTTGGTTTTCAGCTCCGTATTGAAAGTGTGCTTGAGGATTTCTTTGCGGGTCTGTTCCTCATAAAGCAGAGGCAAATTTCCCACGCCTCCACCTACAACGATCGCATCAGGGTCCAGAATGTTGATCAATGGGGCCACGGTTTCTCCAAACTTTTGTTGGAGCCGTTGGAGGGTTGCGATGGCATGGGGGTCATTATCAAGCCCGGCGATTTCTCTTAATGGGAGAGACCGGCCGGATCTTTGAAGAAAAAAGCGTTCCAGCGAGGGCCCGGCGAGAACGGTTTCCACGCAGCCTTTGCGGCCGCAATAGCAGGAGGTCTCTTCGCCGCGGATCGGGTTGTGCCCCCACTCCCCGGCAATGCCATGGATTCCCTGTATCATGCGGCCATGAACCACAATCCCACCACCGACCCCGGTTCCCAGAATCAAACCCATCACAACGCCTTCGCCCCGGGCTGCCCCCAGGGTGGCCTCTGCAAGTGCAAAACAGTTGGCATCGTTGGCGCAGCGGACTCCGGTTCCCAGAAGCTTCTCCAAATCATCGCGAAGTGGCATGCCGTTCAGGCATTGAGTGTTTGAATTTTTCAGCTTGCCCGTGGAGGGTTCGATGGCTCCAGGAGTTCCAATACCGATCAAAGACGGGCGGGGAAAACCGCTTTCCCGCTCGAGCGCCGCAACCACCCCGGCGATTTGGCTCAGCACATGGCTGTAGCCCTTGGAGGATTCGGTGGGGAGCCTGAGCCTGGCAATGGGACGTGTCGGGCAGCCTGGATCAAGGACAGCTCCCTCAATCTTTGTGCCTCCGAGGTCAAGCCCCCAAACGTGCATAAAAAGCAGATTCGATGCAGGCTCAAACGGATACCCGCATGGGCATCAGCACGTAGAGGAACGGGGTATTGATCTTTACAACGCCCGGGCTGATCTCATCAATCAACTCAAGGTGGACTTCGTCTTCGGTGAGGTTTCTAAGCGGATCCAGAAGAAACTCGGGGTTGAAGGCGATCGAAAACTCTTTGCCTCGGTAGGCGATGGCAATGGACTCACGGGCTTCCCCGATTTCCGGTGTGTTTGCTGAGATATCGAGATTGTTTTTTGAAAAGGCGAGACGCACCGAGCTGGATTTGTCGGTGCTGAGAATGGAGACGCGTCGAACACTGTTGAAGAAGGCTTCTCGTTCAAGCGTGACACGTTCCTTGGCTTCGCCGGGGATGACCTGGCGATAGTTCGGGTAGTTGCCCTCAACGAGTTTCGAGGCCAGTTCCGCACCAGCCACCCGGAAGATCACCAGATTTTCACCGGCAACGATCTGCACGTCTCCCTCGTCTCCAAGGATCCGCTGCAACTCGGCGACCGCTTTGGTCGGCACAATAAAATCACGTTCCTGGCTCTTAGGGAATTCGATGTCACTGTCAAAAAGTGCCAGGCGGCGGCCATCGGTCGCAACAAGGGTCAGCTTGTTTTCGGTAAAAGAAAACAAAATCCCGTTCAGCACGTAGCGGGTTTCGTCAACGGAAATGGCGTAACCGGTCTTGCGAACACCATCTCTCAGCTCAGATTGTTTGAGGGTGTAGGTTTTGGCGTCCTGGAAAGAAGGGAAGGGGGGGAAGTCCTCTTTTGGAAGTCCGTAAACTTTGAAAAAGCTGCTTCCGCAAGTGATGCTTGTGATATTTTTGGCATCGGTCTCCATCACAATTTCTGAGGATGGCAATTCACGGATGATCGCGGCCAGGCGTTTGGCGGGAATGGTTGAAGCCCCGGGTTTTTCGATCTGTGCGGGAATCTCACAACGGATCGCCACTTCCAAATCGGTGGTTGTCAATCGAAGGCCCGTCTCCGTGGTCTCCAGAAGCGCGTTGGTCAATACGGGGAGTGTTGCGCGGTTGCTGACAACATTTTGAATACGCTGGAGTCCATCCAGGAGGGCATCTTTGGTTACGGCAAACTTCATGGGATAAGTGTCAAACCCTTGCTTTTAAAGAGCTGTCGGGCATCTGTCAATTGTCTCGAAGGCTACGGGTCTGTCAATATCAACCCTTCAAGGCCCCGCTGCTGAGTCCCCGCACAAAAAGCCTCATCGTAAACAGGAAGATCACGATGAGGGGGAGGCTCGCGATGAAAAAGGCCGCCATGATTTTGCCCCACTGCTTGACGTATTCCCCATCCAGATAAATCAGCCCGACACCAATGGTGAAAAGCTCAGGATCCCGAAGGATAATGAGAGGCATGAGGAAGTCATTCCATGCGCCGAGGAACTGCAAGATGGCAAGCGTGCCAAGGATCGGGCCGCTCATGGGAATCACCACATTACGCAATTGGGCCAGGTGGCTGGCTCCATCGATTTCCGCCGCCTCGAACAGGTCTTTGGGGATTTCTTCAATAAAATTCCGAAGCACAAAGATGCAAAAAACCTGGCCTCCCGCAATGCCCAGAATGACGAGGGCATAAAGCGTGTTGAGAAGGTTGAGATTTTTCAGCAAGGCAAAAAGCGGGACGATGTTTGCCACGCCGGGCAGGAGCATAAGCAGAAGGAAGGCCGCCCAGAGAAGGCCGCTGAAAGGCATTTTGTAACGGGCGAAGAAGTAGGCTCCCATGAGAGCAAGGATCAGGCTGCCCACGGTTGCCGTGACAGCGACAACCACCGTGTTGGCCACAAAGGGCAGGACAAGCTTCACAGCCTCCACATAATTCTGCCAAATCCATGCCAGCGGATTGCTTGGCAGCCACGGGCTGGCCAGGAAGCCCGCGTTGTCTTTGACGCTGATTTGAAGCATCATATAAAACGGCAGAAGTTCCACTGCCAGAATCAGGATGATCAGAATATGTTTGGGCCAGTCACGACCCTGTCGTCCTCCCACGCTCCTGGTAGTGGCTGTGCCGCTCATTTGTCGACCCTCACGTATTTGTTGTTGATCATGGTGAGTATCAGAATGAAGACGAACAGGAAGAGGCCCAGGGCGCACGCGTAGCCGAACTCACCCGCCAGAAACGCACGGTTAAACATCCAAAGTCCGGGCACCATGCCTTTGCCGCCTGGGCCGCCCTCTTCTCCAAGAAGCAGAAACTGGAGCCCATACCCCTGCAAAGTTCCAATGATCATCAGCACAAACATCAGACGGACCTGGGTCATGATGAGCGGAAGTTCAATGT
>JBGSPC010000064.1:0-38425 GCA_041738805.1 Terrimicrobiaceae bacterium
ATGGCCTTCTTGAGTTCTTCAAGACTGCTGTTTTCTGGATTGGGCTGTGATTCCAAGTGTCGCAATACTCATTTTATTGCGATCAATTCTCACATAGTACAAGCTTTATTTTCGGAAATTTCTTTTGAGAGATGCTCTAACCCTCAGAATGTCAGCGATTTCCGGGGAGGGGTCCGACAGCTGCGATCGCCGGGCTGGCCCTGATGCAGACAAAGACCGACAATCGCCTCAGTCTTTGGCTGCGGCAGCCCAATCGACGACTTTGGCGTCGCTCCAGAGGGTTTCCAGGCTGTAGACCTCGCGTTTGTCTGTATGGAAAATGTGGACGATGACATCGCCAAAATCGACAACCACCCACTGGCTGGAAGGAAATCCGTCTTCTGCAAGGGTTTTGCGCTGGAGTTTTTCCCGGGCTTGATCGCGGATTTCCGATGAGATGGCTTTGAGTTGAGGCTCCGAGTTGGCGCTGCAAATCACAAAGAAATCGGTGAAGGAGGAAATGCCCGTCATATCGAGCACCATGATATTTTCTGCCTTTTTGTCGTCAGCGGCGTTTGCGCAGGCGCGCGCCAGGATTTCGGAATCATTCATTCCGATAAAGGCCAAGAGATTGAATTTTTTCGCAGACGTTCATGGGAGTCATATACCGCACGGAAGCTCCGCGGGCAATGCGCTTGCGCATTTCGGTGGAAGAAATTTCGATCCTCCGGGAAATGACAGGAAAGTCCACAGGGAGCGGCGAGGCGGTCCGGGTCAGTACCACAAACTGGACGAGGGTTTTGAGTTCCTCGATATCTTTCCAGGTATGGAGTTCGGACAGATTGTCATCGCCGATGAAATAGAAGAGCCGGGTATCCGGGATTTCGGCCCGATAGGCGCGGATGGTGTCAATGGTGAAGGAGGGGCCTTCACGCCGGAGTTCGCGGGGATCCACTTCAAACCCGGATTCCTGCGAAGTGGCGGCCATCAAGAGCTCGAGCCGGGCTTCGGGAGGCGAGGGGGGGCGGTCCAGTTTGTGGGGTGAGATTTTTGCGGGCAAAAAGATCACACGCTCGAGGTTGAGGCGCTCCATCGCATCTCTGGCAAGCAGGAGATGGCCATGATGGATGGGATCAAAGCTGCCTCCGTAAAGGCCGATGGCATGGGAATTCATTTCGACAGTTCGTTCAAGTTGTGGTTTCCAATAAGGCGAATATGCCATCTCACGACGCTGGTCAACTCTTGCTGGTCGGTGTGCCGGGTAAGGAACTCGATTCCGAATCCGCCGCACTCTTCCGAAAACTCCAACCTGGAGGGTTCATTCTCTTCGGAAGAAACATTGAATCTCCCATCCAACTCCGCCGGTTGATTGACGACTTGCGAGACCTCTCCGACGTCGAGCCGGTTATCACCATCGATCAGGAGGGAGGAAGGGTCTCCCGCCTGAGATTGCTTGGCAGCGAGCCACCCAATGCTCAGCAATTGCGCGATCAGGGCAATCCTTCCCTCATAACACGTCATGGTGAAACCACCGCCCGCATCCTGCGTTTGTTCGGGTTTAATTTGGATCTGTGTCCCGTTCTGGACATCAGCTTTGATGATGAGGCTGACAATTCTCTCAAAGGACGATGTTATGGACGCACGGCGGCGGAGGTCATCGAAAAGGCGGGACTGTTTAATGACGCGCTCCGTGCCGGTGGCATTCTCAGTTGCGGCAAGCATTTCCCGGGATACACGTGTGCAGGCCTTGACCCCCACCACGAGCTTCCCCGCATCGAACGTTCGCGCGCGGAGCTTGAGGCCCATGAATTGGCCGTGTTCCGTCATTTTTCCCATGGTGTGGACAGCATGATGATCGGGCATATCACAATCTCTGGACTGGAGCCGGGAGGCCCGCCGGCGTCGTTATCTCCTGCTATGATCAAAGACCTGCTGCGGGGGGAACTGGGATTTGACGGACTTGTGATGACCGATGACCTCGACATGGGTGCCATTTTGAATCATTACGGATTTGAGGAAACCATGCGCCGGGGGGTGGCTGCGGGGAATGACCTTCTGATGATTTGTCATCGCGTGGAACTTGCCATGGAAGGAAGGGCCGTGCTGGAGGCACTTCCCGCCAAGGAACTCGGGGATTCGCTGGCCCGGGTGGCGGCTTTCAAAACCAAGCTGGCTCCGCCCACGCCGTTTAGTGAACAAGCCTTTCATGAGGTGGATTCTGAGATTTATGCCCTGCGTGTGGCGACACTCGGAGAAGAACTTGCGGCGATCCCCAGCCCGGAGGATGGGAAACGCTCTCCCGTGGAGATGTATTGAGGATGAAAATTTTGATCATTGGTTCCGGAGGCCGCGAGCATGCTCTCACATGGAAGATCGCGCAGTCGTCCCGTGTGCAGCAGATTTTTGTGGCTCCCGGAAATGGAGGAACTTCCTCCCTCGCAACAAATATTCCCATCCCCGCCTCGGACATTTGCGGGCTGTTGGAATTTGCAAAAGAAAAGCACATCGACCTGACCGTTGTTGGGCCGGACGACTCTCTGGCCGCTGGAATTGCTGATGCGTTTGAAGCCAAAGGACTGCGCATTTTTGGTCCAACACAAGAGGCTGCCCGCCTCGAGTCCTCCAAAGCCTTTGCCAAGGACTTTATGAAACGTCATGGCATTCCAGCCGCCGAATCCTGGGAATTTGATGACAGTATGGAGGCCCATGCCTGGTGCCGCAAAGCCTCCTATCCGCTCGTTGTCAAAGCCGATGGCCTCGCGCTGGGCAAAGGGGTCATTATCGCTCAGAATCCGCTCGAGGCTGCCATGGCGATCCACCAGTGCATGGACCTTGCGGCTTTTGGGGCGGCTGGAAAAAAAATCATTATCGAAGAATTTCTTGAAGGGCCGGAGTGTTCGATTCACGCCATCATCGACGGCTCCGGATACCTAGTTTTCCCTGATGCCCGGGATCACAAGCGCGCTTACGATGGGGATCAAGGACCAAACACCGGAGGCATGGGAACTATCTCGCCCAGTGGCACCATCGATGAAGCGCTTTGGCAGCGTGTCCATAACGAGATTCTCAAGCCCTTTGTCGTGGGCTTGCGGGCGGATAACATCATCTTTCGCGGCATGCTTTTCCCGGGGCTGATGTTGACCAAAGACGGACCCAAGGTTTTGGAGTTCAATTGTCGGTTTGGTGATCCGGAGACGCAGGTCCTGCTGCGTCGCTTGGACTCCGATCTCGTGGATCTGCTCGAAGCCGCTGTCGAGGATCGTGTGGTCCGGCAAACCCCTCAATGGAGTTCCAAATCAGCCTGCTGCGTGGTGATGACTTCCGGCGGTTACCCGGGTTCCTACAAAACCGGCCATGTGATCAGTGGTCTGGACGAAGCGGCCTCCAACCCTGATGTGGTGATTTTCCATGCAGGAACGAAGAAACAATCCGAGGACCAAATTCTCACGAATGGTGGCCGCGTCCTTGGTGTCACCGCGCTTGGAGACAGTCTGCAATCAGCCCAGAAGTCTGCTTATGAGGCCGTGGCCAGGATTTCTTTTGAAGGGTGCCAGTTTCGCAAAGACATCGGCGCTTTACGGGGCAGCCCTTGAAATGAAATTGCAGCATCGCTCAAAAGCGTTTCCAGCATTGATTTTTGTTGGAACTGTTTAAGGTCGAATCTGACTGCGGTTCTTGACGTCAGACACCAGGGAAAATACGTTTGTGACTTTTCATGGCCCGACAAAATTACCGCGATCTGACCAAGGAACAGCTTGTCGAATTGCTAGAGGCCCGCGACCGCCGCAGATTCGGATTGGTCTGGGAACGGGACGCCATCGAACATGACCGCGCCCTCAACTCGGACTTTGTCGCTTTGGATCCCATGCCCGAACTTTCCTCGCCCGAACAGGGCCGGTGCGAAAACCTGATTCTCGAAGGGGATAACTTCGATGGCCTCCGTGCGCTCGCCGTCGCCTACGCGGGTCAGGTGAAATGCATCACCATTGATCCTCCTTACAACACCGGCAACCGCGACTTTGTTTACAATGACCGCTTCGTGGACAAGGACCACACATGGAGACACTCCCTCTGGATCGAGTTCATGTACCAACGGCTCACCCTCGCCCGGGACCTGCTCGCACAAGATGGCGCCATCTTCGTTTCAATCGATGACAATGAGATGCTCCACCTCGGCATGCTCATGAATGAGGTGTTCGGAGAAGGGAATTTTGTGGCGAATATTGTTTGGCAGAAACGCTACTCCATCGCCAGCGATCACAAGACCATTTGTCCGCTTCACGATTACATCGTCGTCTATCGCAATTCCGCAATGTGGCAGAGAAACCTGCTCCCACGCACTGAAGCCAATGACAAGCAATACAGGTTTCATGACGAGAAGGGCAATTTTCGACCGGATAATTATACGTGCAATAAAAGTGCGGAGGAACGGCCGAATCTGTTTTACCCGATCACGCAGCCGAACACTGGGGAAGAGGTATGGCCGAAACGCACATCGGTCTGGAGATATTCGCAAGAGAGCCACGAAAAGAATGTCTCGGAATGCTTGGTTTATTGGGGAAAAGACGGGCTCTCCAAAGTGCCAGCATTCAAGCGCTACAAGCACATGCTAAGAAACGACGGTGTTGTTCCCGCCACATGGTGGACCCACGAGGATGCAGGGCACAACGATTTGGCAAAAAAAGAACTCATGGCAACTCTACCGGGCCAAGATCGGTCGTTCTCAACACCGAAGCCAACGGCCCTCATCGAGCGCATCCTGCAAATCGCATCCAATCCCGGCGACCTGATTTTGGACTTTTTCGGAGGTTCCGGAACAACCGCCCACGCCGTTTTGAAAATGAACGCGGCAAACCCTGGTGAGGCACCCCGTCGTTTTATTTTGATCTCCAACACGGAGGCGACCGCCGAAGAGCCTGATAAGAACCTGTGTCAGGATGTGTTGCGTCAGAGGGTTGCCAACGTCATTTGCGGTTATGGGGACACCCCCGGCACGGGAGGGAGTTTTGCCTATTTGCAAACACGGCGCATTCCCATTTCGCGGGTTGTTCGGAAGATCGAGCACGGGCAGGTGTGGACCTTTTTGCAGCTCATGCATTGTGGGGATTTGATCCTTGAAGGGGCGATGGCCTCCGGGCGTTTGTATGCAAGGAAAGAGGCCGGGCTGTTTTATTTGACCTCCGTTACCGACGCGCTCTTGCAGCGTCTGGAACGCGAGGTGAAGCCGGGAGCGGTGATTTACTCATGGCAACCCGAGGCCCTTGGCACAAGGTTTGGCGATCCTCGGGTGAGCATCCTCCCCATTCCGCAAACCCTCATTGAGCGGTTTGGAAAATCATCAGGAGGAGCCCAATGATTGTCCCCAAGCCATTTCAGCAAATCTACATCGACAACCTCCTTGATCTGATGCGAGGGGCAAAGAGCCTCTATGATGAAGCAGAAAACGATGACCGCAGGATTTATTCCTACAATGGGGCCTCCCTCTTAAAGGCACCAACTGGCTCCGGAAAAACTCTCATCGCGGGAACCGTGTGTGAGAAATTTGCGTTTGAGGAAAAGATCGTGTGGTTTTGGTTTGCTCCGTTCAAAGGACTTGTCGGACAGGCAGCAGCATCCCTGCGGGATCATCACCCTGGACTCCGCGTCAGAGACCTTGCCACGGACCGGAAGGTCAATGGCACACGGTCTGGTGACACGTTTGTTTTGACATGGGCCTCCGTGGTGGCCACCTCGGCCGATGCCCGGAAGCTCAGGAAAGATAATGAGCAACTGCCATCCCTTGATGGATTTCTGGCCGGGCTGCGCCGCCGTGGATTTCGGATCGGCGTGATTATTGACGAAGCCCATCATGGCCTCGGGTCGGAAACACGATCTGTCGAATTCTTTCGGGAAGTTCTGGTTCCTGATTACAGCCTGATGATCACCGCGACGCCGGATGATGCCGATGCGGACAAATTCACGCAGGCTGCAAGAATCGTGGACCTCCATCGTGTAACCGTCTCCCGCGAGGAAGCCGTTGAGGCGGGCCTGATCAAGCCAGCCGTGCGGTCAATCGCCTACATCTCGCCCCCGGATCAAGCCGCCCTAGCGGACTTCGAAGCTGCTGCTCTGCATGATGCCGTGACCATGCACGGCAAAATCAAAGCCGGTTTGCTCGAACAAGGCATTTCCCTTGTGCCGCTCCTGCTCGTGCAGGCCAATTCCGATGAAAATATTGCTGAAATTCGAGCCTCGCTTTTGAAGTTGGGATTCCCGGAAAGCGCGGTGAGCGTCCACACGGCAAAAGAGCCGGATGAAAGCTTTCTCGCCATGGCAGTTAATGAATCCAAGGAGGTCCTCATTTTTAAGCTGGCTGCTGCCCTGGGATTTGATGCCCCCCGGGCTTTTTGCATGGTCTCCCTCCGCAAAATCCGGGACACCGATTTTGGCACCCAGTTGGTCGGGCGCATCATGCGGGTTCACAAACGCCTGCAAGGCCGCAACCTTCCCCCGCTGCTGCAACATGGTTACTTGTTTTTGGCCGACCATGAGAGCCAACAGGGAATCACTGCCGCCGCCGAAAAAATCAACCGCCTCAAGAGCCAACTGAGCCAGACAAGCCCCTTCACGATGCTGACCCGGGTGGGTGGCAGCACCCGCGTGCAGATCATTCGCAACAACCAGCCCGATCTATTGGAAGACGAACCAGAAGAAATCGTGCTCGAAAAACTGCCAGTCCTCCCACCCGTCCCAGTCGGCCCCCATCAAACTCAGGATATCCTCGATCTCCTCTCGGGCATGATTCCTTCGCCCAAACCTATCAACCCCGAGGACGAAGCGTCAGTCGAAGTGACCGGTTTTCGCTATGCACTTCGTCCGGGCTCACCAACACATTTTCTGACACAAGAGCTTCCGCTCGAGGTGAACGACCTCCTTGCCTGCATGGAGCAGCAGATTGGTTTTAACGACGCGGCCCTCCTCGCCGCGTTGGCGAAGGATGTTCAGATTATCCGAATCGACCGCGGTCACTTCGAGAACATCAAAGAAGACGAGCGATCGATCATCCATGCCAGAATCGATTTGGAGAAAGCCGGTCAGGAGGCCCAGCAACTCCTCCTGCGCCAACAATACCTCAGCCCCAGAGACCTCCAAAATCACTTGCTCAAACGGTTAGCGACAGAATTCCGATCCCACGGAATGGCCGACGTTGCCGACGATGAGGATCGTCTTGAAACCGCGCTCGATCTCATTCTGGTCCGCCACCCGGGACTGCTCCGCGAAGTCGAAAAGTCCTGTTCAGCCCGATTCGCAATCACCCGTGACGCCGACCTGCTCCCGGGTTATGTGGATTCCACATTCTCGCTCCAACCCTCCTTCAAAAACATCTACGGCATCTACCCGGCAGACCTGAACCCGTGGGAAATTGAGTTTGCAAGGCTCTTGGACAACGACCCCGGCGGCCATATCCTCTGGTGGCACCGGAACCCGGTCAAAAAGAGATACTCGGTCTGCATCGTCCGTCCCGATGGAGGTCGCTACTTCCCGGATTTTGTCGTCGGCATCAAAGGCCGCACAATCTCCCGCGATGGGATCCTCCTCATCGAAACCAAGCACGCCATCGGCTCCCTCGACTCTCAAATCAAAGCCACCGTCGAACACAAGGCCTACGGCAAGGCCCTCATGATCCACTGGAAAGACTGGTCCGACCCAAAACGCCGAACTGCCATGACCGTCTCCTACGACCCCCGCTCTGACAAAAACCTCCTCGACGCCGTCTTCCGTTGCTCGGCCACCCCGACGTATTGAGGAATGAGTAACAAATTTGTAAGTTTCTTGCGTTATACACAGATAGCAGCGTAAGTCCCAGCCGCACATAGCGCGATCAAGTCGCGGATCTTACTCGGTGTCATAAGGAAAGTCCGCCTGAAAATGGCAAAAACTCTCCGCTGGTTGACGGGGACGATTGGCGGATGAGGGTGGGACCAGCCATTGACCCGTCGAGTACATAAACGAAAGCCGTTCCGCCTTTGGCTGACCGTGAGTAGAAAGAAGCTTGTCACGATGCCGGTTGCAATTTTCTTGGCACGTTCGGTGCTATCGTTGTAGTCGTATGGTTGCGGTTGCTTGGGTTGGAATTTCTAAAGTTTCTTCAACTTCAGCTTCGCGGAGTCGATTGCCATTGTGAGGTTGGAAATAGCCAGATATTCAGCAGACGGATTCGCATTGAAGGATTCAGCACCTGATAGCCAGTCAAACAGATCCTCATCGGTAATCGCATCGATAGAGTGGACCAGTTCCTCAAGCTCTTTTCCACTCGCCTTGTTCAGAGCTTCTTCACGTTCAAAATCGTCTCCGATACCCCACTTCTCGGCCACTGGCAGAAGTGAAACAAGGGGGGGTGGCACATTTGAAGGATTCAGTTCCATATAATTATCTTCCTTGGGAATTTAAGTATTGGTTAAATTGCCGGAAATATTCTTCGCGGATTTTTAATGGTGTCTGAGCGGCCTCAAATTGCTCTTCGGCTAGCCTCCAGGCGGTTCCAGGTCGAACCTGAGACCAGTCAACATTTCGCGGGCTTACACCTTGCTGCGTAGCAATCTCACTGCGCATTCGATTGAATACTCCACGCGTGGCATTATGGAATGGATCGTTTTGCATAAGCACCGCAGGAGCATCCGCTGCACGATAGGTTGGAATATTCGCCTCCATCCATACGCTATTCACCCCGTGGTGCGATTGCGTCCCTACAGGTCTGGGCGATGGCATGTCGCTATGCCGTCCAACCCTCCAAATCGCTCCCGTTTCCGCTATCACATTTACCGAAGGCATCAACTGCTTAACCAGAGCACCGCCACCTAACGCAATGCCAACAGTCCCAATGCCACCTATTACAGATTCGCCACCAGCAACTGCTCGCTCAATGTTGCTTAGATCAGATCCAAGGTTGCCTGGGCTGTAGCCGACACCATCCCACATTTCCGAAAACCCTCGGCCTGCCATGTAGGCGGGGTTAATGGCTGCATTTAAGGCAATAAATTGGCTATCGAATGCCTCCAAATGGGACGTATAGGTCTCGGCAGTTTGAACAGCTTGACGGCTTGCGTTGCTGAATTGCGGCATCATGTCCCCTATGAGCATTCCAACCATGGAGGCTGCATTGCTGGCCTCCCCAATGGCGAAACCCTTGGCTACCCGGCCATCTGGGTCAAATTGGTTTACTGGATCCCCATTGGCAAAATCGTAAAGGCTCCATGAAGCCGCATGCCCGAGTGGATCGGCAGACAGGAAAATCCCGCGTGTGGCATCGTAATGTCGCGCACCAAGGTTCACAAAGCCGGTGGCATCGGTGCGGCGGGTACGCCATGTGGACGCCTCAATCAAGCTTGCTCCATCTTCCAAGATTTTTGGTTCGTATTGGGGCATGGGTCCGTATCCGCCAACTTTTGTTGGACTCCATGTGACCGTGTTGTTTTCGCCTACAGAGGCGACAACATTCCCGAAAATGTCGGAGATTGTGCTCGTCGTGCCAGTTGGAACAATGACCGCTTCCAATCCTCCAAGCCCGTTGAGCGAGCCAAAGGAGCCGTTCAAATCCGGCCCGTTGACACGCCAGTTCTGCTGGCCATTGATATTAACTCCGACTTCCAAAAACTCATGCTCAGGATCAAAGGAGGAATTTATGACAAAGGCGCTGCCTCCACTCGGGGTGTGAGAGCTTCGCAATCTTCTCCCCAGGCCATCATAAGCAGCAGTCCATGTGAATGGCTCGACTCCGGTTTGAACCACTTTTACCAATCTTCCAAACGCGTCCCATGTGAGCGTCTGAGCTTTTCCACCGCTCCATGTGCGGTTGCGCACATTGCCCATGCCATCGAAGGCTTGGGAGATGGTTTGCGGGGTGCCGGTGACGGTGAAGCTGCTGGTTGTCGGATCAGTTTCCCAGCCGCTGGGATGGACGGCGCGGGCTGTGAGGGTGTGAGCTCCGGGGGTGATTGTGAGATTGGCTGACCATGCTCCGGTGGCATCCTGCCAACCGGGATGGGTTGCTACGGGACCGGGGCCTCCGTCTACCTCGAGTTTGACGGAGGCAGCTCCAAAGGCAGTTCCTGTGGCTGGCACGACTCGTGAGTCAGTGTTGTCAGAAAATGCGAGAATGCGTTGAAAGACGCTGATGCTGGTGACCCCAACATTCCAATTGGCAGTGCCTCCCGTCCCGATTCGGGCGTCGGTTCGGATGCCCATTTTGTTTGGGCTGAATGCGTAATTGAGAGTTGCGGAAGCTTCCGGTCCCGGAGCGAAGGATTCCGAAAGCACGCGGTTGTTGTCATCATAGCCAAAGACCCGTGTTTCGTTCCATGTCTGGCCGCCACTCCGGTTGACTGTGTAGGTGTCAATAACGCCGTCTGCCCGCCATGCCGGAATTTCTTCGAGCACTGTGCCAGCCTGCGTCGTTGTGATTTGGTTGAGAATGCGGCCTGCCCCATCCCGTTCCAAAAAACTTTGCGTTCGGAACGTGTTTGAGCGGGAATCCAAGAGGCCTCCAGTCGTATAACCAAATCCATACTCCTGACCATTTGTTGAAATGCTTGTGGTTTGGCCAACGGCATTGTGTTCGTAAGTGAACCCCGGACCTGCTCCCAGAGTGCTCCTCCGACCGGCAGCATCCCATGTTTGCGCAAACGTCGTTGTTCCTGCATCAAAGGCCACGCTCTCACTAGCAATCTTCCCATAAGGAGTAATGGTCCGCGTGATGGTTGAATCCGGCTGGCCTCCGCCTGTTTGCGTGATGGTTTCTGGGATTCCCCGGTTGTCATAAGTCCAGGAGAGGCTTTGGGTCTGCTCAGGGAGTGGACCGGTTGCCAGCCGGGAGGCAGGGCGTCGGAAGGAGTCATATGTCCATTCAAAACTGACACCCCGTTGATCGGTGGTTGTGTCTGGCAGACCGACATCGGCACCAGTCTCATGGTAGGTGTGGGTAAGAAGTCGGGTGAAAAGCGAGGCATTAACATAGGTAACTTCGAAAGTTTTCCTCCCGGCGGTGTCATAACCTGCCTCCCAACCGAGGGTGCCATTCATCTCGCGAATCGTGAGATCCCCAGCCGGGTTGTAGTAGAGGTTCTCGTATCCTCCATCGGGCCGGGTGATCCGCCACGGACGATTGAGAGGGTCACGCTCGATGCGAGTCAGCCGCCCCAGCGGGTCGAGGATGCCTGCCAGCATCCCTGCGTCATCATAAATAGAAATGTGTGCCTCGCCTTCCCCATTTCGACGAATGAGTTCAGCCCCGGTGGTGTCGGTAAAGACGGTTTCCGAAATCGCGTCACCCCCTGTCCCGCGAGTGATGGTGACACTGTGGTGATCCGGGGCATGATCGTAGGCTGTCGAGTTGATAAGCTGCTCGTCAGCATCGAAAATCTCGAGGCTTGTGGTGCGCCCCATCACGTCAGTTTTCGTGACTGTTTTTTCATTGAGGGCGTTTGTGGTCGAGGTTTCCAACCCCGAGGCATCATAGGTGTAAGTGAGGGTTTGTTGAGCGAAGCCTGTTCCGCCGGGCGGGCCGACAAGGGTTTTGAGACGGTTGAGGCCATCATACGTTTTGGTCCATGTGTGGCCTTCGCGGTCGGTTTCGCTTATGCAGTTGCTCCGGCGGTCAAAAGTTTTTGCCTCGGCGGCAAGAGTTGCGCCACCAAGGGTTTTTAGAGTTTTGTTGATGGAGCGAGCCGCGTCATCATAGGCAATTTCATAATAGTTGTTGTGATTGACCGCTTCGCGAACAACCCTCCCGTCCAACTGGTATCTCCACTCAAGAACAGTGTTGTCCGGATTTTCCTGACGCTTGAGCTTTCCGTCAGCCGTGTAAAAAAGCCGGGTGATTCCGCCGAGGGGATTTGTGTGGGTCTCGGGGAGTCCTCCAGGCTCGCGAGTGTAGGATTCATTTGACCAGACGGCACCGCCAGGGCCTCCTGCCCGACGCTGTATGCCAAGCAACTGACCAATGGTGTCATAGTTATAGGTGGTGGCATTTCCAAGAGGGTTGATGGCTACCGTGAGGTCACCAAAGAGGTTGTGGATAAAAAAGGAGTTTGTGAATAATCCATTCTCCGGGTAAGCGGCGATGACTCCTGTCCCTGCATTGTTGGGTGCGCTGCGCCAGACCAGTTCCTCTTTCGGACGGCCTGCGCCATCATATTTGCGCCAGATGAAATCTTCAGGGCCATAACGCGGGCCATCGATCCACTCGACTTCGCCGTTACCATTGAAATACGAGTAGTTCCAGCCGATGCGGTTGTTGTTTTCCCAATACTCTTCCCAGATGCGTCTGCCCATATCATCATACGCAGAAGTGACTTTTCGTCCTGCGGCATCTTTGCGCTCGATTTCTTCGCCACGGTCGTTGAACCGGTAGGTTGTCACAACATTGGGATCACCTGTTCCGGTCTGCTGGGTGCGTGTGAGAGGATAACCTCGGGCATCGTGGGTCCATTCGGTGATGGCTTCATCGGTGGTTCCTGCCGCCACGGTGCGGCGCTCAAGCAGACCACGGGCCTGTCGATTGCCATCCACCTCGGCAGTGTATTCGTTGAGGGTTGTGCTAATTATTGTGGCACCGGACTTTTTCTCAATGCGGGTGGGCAGGCGGGGATACGCCTGATCTTCGTAAAAGAGCTCTAGGCTATTGTTTGCCGGATCGGTGATCAGCCTCGGCATGTTGACGCTGGTGTATTGGTAGTAGGTCGTGGCGGTGTCGGTAACACCATCTCCTGTGAGGTCGCCGGTCTTGGTTTCTGTGACGAGGTTTCCAGCGGTGTCATAGGCAAATTCCGTGAACAGATTGCGTTTATCGGTGTGGTTTTTGCGGCTGCGAGGAAAGGCTCCGGGGGAGGTGTCTCCGGGCTGATACCATTCCTGGCTGACCACTTGGTTGAGAGCGTCGGTGATGGTCGTAATTTGCCCATTTTCGTAATCGTAGCGGGTTTCCCGATCATATGCGTCCAAGATGGTTGTGTTTCCACTTAGCGTTTTGTGATTTGGACTTTGGGGGTCGGTGTCTTCCGTTTGGTCATAAATGAACGTCGCGTTGCGGATGGGGGTTTTGTCCTCACCGACTGTGGCTCGCTGCTCGGTGACCCGCCGCAATGCGTCGTAGTCATTTTCCAAGATGCGGCCATCGGGCTTGCTCTCCCGAACGATCAAGTGGTCCGAATACTTGCGCGTTTGCCCGCTCACCTCCTGGTCGTAGCGGCCATAATCATATTTGATCACCGAGGCGTCCGGGCGTCTGACTTCTCTGAGGTCTCCGTGTCCATCGTAGCGGTATTTGACCCTTCGCCCATCTCCCGTGTAGGCCTCGGTGATGCGGCCCAAGTGGTCATGCTCAAATCCAACGAAGCTGCCATTGCTGGAAACGATTTTGGCCAGCTTGCCATAACCAAGGGCCAAGTTGTCATCCTCATGAATAAACTCCAAAAAGTTAGCATTGGAATCCGTCCACTTCTGGAGATATGGCCTCGTGCGGGAAATTCCGCCGCCAGCAAATGACCCGACAACAAACCGGCGCATACTCCCATCGGCTTGGGTGAGGGTGTAAATGGTGTCGGGTCCGTCGGTGGATTTGACAATGCGGGAAGAGAAAGTATTGGCCGTGGAGCCTGCCATTCCTGCGCTCATATTCGAGAGATTGGGATTGTCAGCTGGTAGCGGCTGCCACTCAGTTGGCGATTGTTTGCGATAGGCGACAACGGAACCGTCCTCCTCGGCAGCAAAAAGCAGCTCTTCCCCCGTGGACCAAGTCAAAAATGGCAGATATGCCAACTTCCATCCAAAACCAAATTCATTGCGCGATAGGTTTTGGCTGCTGTAGTTTCTGCGGATTTTGAGAGGCATCGGCCCCGGAAGTTCCAAGTCGATGGCATCAATATGGAACTCTCCGGTGACGACATGCACCGGGTCGGATACCATGGCGGTTGCGTCCTGATACCAGCTTGGTTTTCCAGCATATCCATCGCTCTCAAGGGCCTTGAAGTTGGCCGCCATGGACTCCGGGTCTTCAATATTAAGATTCAGGTCCCGGTCGGCGGCTTGTGCAATGAGAAGAAACTCATCTTGGAGCTTCGCAATGCTCTCCTCGAGGAGGCTGTCCAATTCATCCACTAGGTTCCATCTCACCTGCGGATCAACAGCATCAAGGTAGTATAACGGAGTGGAACACTGGAAACTCAGTTTGAAGCTGCTCTCAAAGTTGAGGTTGTAGGTCAGCCTCAGCTCCCTGAACTTCTCAATGTCGAAACTGCATTCAACTAAGGCAAACCCATAGCCACCGTTGAGATTGTTGGCGATAAGGGCACTGCCTCCTCCCAAAGGATTCCAAAGCAAGGCCCCCATTCCCCTATAATCTCCCCCGGCTCCTTCAATGTCGCCGGGTGTTAGGTAACCGAGACCATAAGACGCAACCAGGGCCTCAGCAGGCGTGGCCTGCGAGAACTGCGCAACCACATCATCCCAGAGCACCCCAGCCCAATCTTTGAGTTTTTTTGTCTCACTGCCCACCGTGTAATTCGTTTCACCTTGATCCAAGTAATTTTCACGATCCAAAAAGACAGGGGGTGTGCTCTCTGTGTGGGCTTTGCGAAGAAGCTTCACAGTAGAAACCGAATCGGCCAGCCCAAAAAGGCGATCAATGGCATGATGTTCTTGCGCTGAGGCATTAAGCAGACTTAATGCCGAAAAATCCACGGAGGACTGTTTGGCCAGATCGGGCCGCAGGCTGCCGCTGCCCGCCATGGCGACCGTGCGCGAGATGACATCAATGGCGGGGTTGGCTAAAATGATTTCTCCATTATTTGGCAGGAAACCCGCTTCACGTTTGGCCGCCAGCCTTGCGATGGCGACTTCGGAAACGGACACTCTTTGGACTTTGTGCATGGCGGCCATCCGGGCATCGAAGCCTGACAAACGCTCAAAATATGTTCCCCCAAGCAATGCCATTGCCCCACCCCGGAAGACCTCAGGATCTCCCATGTCCAAGGGATCGGAGGTCATCGCGATTTGCGAAGACCAGATGGCTCGGGCGTGCTGCTCAAGCATCGCAGGCGTCACCCGCCCATAGTTGAAGCAAATGGCCGCATAATCCCCGTTCCTCATGCTGCTTACAAAATTTTGTTCCAACGAGTGGGTGATACCCAGGAAAGAATCGAGGGCATTGGGCACCTCAAAGTCATTGGGCAGCGTGCGATGCCGACGCTCTTTGATGCGCATTTGGATCCGGCTCCCAAAGGTGCCAAGATTTACAGATTTTTCCTGCCTTCCCAGCATGGCGTCATCGGTAAAGTTCCCTGCATCAACCGCTCCGGGCCTGAAGGCATCGAGTGAAACCACCAAGCGGTGGGCGTTGGTTCCCGTTTGTTCCGAATACACCAACAGCCGCCGGTTGTGCAAATCGCTGGCCCGCAATGCCCCGGTGAGCACCCCGGGCTCTCCATTATTAAGCAGTCTGTCGCCATTGAGATCGTTCCAAGCCTCGACTTCAAATGTGTCGAAGGTTTCAGGCAACCCTCCATAACTCTCAAGTAGCTGAACCGGTCCCTCTTCCTCCGTCACGGACCATGGCTGTGGAAAATCCGACCACCGGGCATAATGGTTCCTGCGGTTGCGAATCTGAACCCCAATGTCTTCCGCTGAAATGTTGGGGTGGTTGCTTTGCAAGGCCTCTTCCACAAACTTTGGAAACAGCACATCGGGAGTCTCATTCTCCTCATCCAGATTAAAAATCGCAGGGTCAGATTCCAAATATTTTCTCAGCCACAAGGCTCCCCGATCATACCCTTCCGGCAGGTGATCATACAAATCCAGCCCCTCTTTGATTTCCGTATCCTTGATCCACGGGAAAAGATGCACCCATTTGCTTTGGCCCGGCTGATCCTCATCGGGAACATAAGCAACCACCCATGGATAGTTCACAGAAAGAACCTCAGGCGTAGGCAGACTTCCATCCGCGTTTGCGGACCCCGCAATTTGCATTCTCAGGATCTGGCTCATTCTCTGATCCAGCATTTTTAGTTCCCCGGCATTTGCTTTTGCAAACGAGGCCGGTATCCCTGCTTTGCGTAGCAGGTAAACAAGAAGAGCGCACTGTTCGGCAGGAGAGCCTTGGCCTTCCAAATATGTGCCGAGCGCATTCCTGCGGATGCCGCCTGCATTGATGGACTCCTCCGACACCTCTCCCGAATCATTGTAACTCAGAGCATCTACGAGTTCGATTTCGTTGAATACGTAGTTGGCAAGGGCCAGCGGATTTTCTCCAAGGTCTTCAACGACCTTGTCAAGAATGGGATGATCTCTTAGTTCGGGACTCTGATCCGTGGCCAGATAATTGGTTCCAGGAACTGGAAATTGAATGGCAATTGCTTCCAGGGCCTGTCCCAATTCCGCGCTGCTCTTCCCCGCATAATCGGAGGGTGCAGGCTCCCCTTCATACTGCGGGGAATGAATGAATGTTGATTTCCATGGAGGACGGTCCTCAAAATCAAGCGTGTAGAGCACATCGTCTGCTTGCTCAAATGGGAAAACAGATGTCTCATAAACCATCGGCCTCCAATTCGATTGCGCATCCAGAAATTGACCTCTTCCCTCCACGCGAAAATAGTAATCCGCGTGACCGGCCTTATGCGTGATTCGGTATGGCGACGGCATATCCGCCCTGACTCCCCACATTTGCGCCGGGTTGTTTGACTCCACGAGTTCAATCGTCGTTTCCAATCCATAATGGCCCGGCGTGTTATTGGTTTCCCATGCACTGTCGGGAACCTTCATCCGATATCCGGACATGACATAATTGAACCATTCCGGCGTTCTCTTCCTTGGGACACGAATCACTTGCTTGTCCACGTGAGGCACAGGGACCATTGATGGAAAATCCGTTTTCTCAAAAGCATAGATCACCAATTCATAGTCATTGTCCTCGTCTTCCCCCCGCCCCCCAAAATACGCTCCAAACCGATAGTTCTGACCTGTATAAAGCGGGGCTCCCGCCGAGGCACTTCCAAACGCCACAATCGGATAAAGAACCGGTGTGACATCCGTATGGTATCTTGCAAAGAGAAAAGAAAAATTCGGGTGATAGGGCAGTTCTGTTTGCAGATACCACGGTACCAATCCCGAAAGCAGAGACAGGTCTCCCGCCGATCCTCCCGAAGACTGGGATTCGCCGACTCCAACGCCCTTTTGACCATCCAAAGCAATAACAAAAGATTGGAAAGAAGAGCCCGGGTCAACGCCACGAATAAATCGCCCCGTGCGTGCATTGGGATTGGTTTGTGCCACCGCAGTGGCTGCCAGCCCCACAAAAGCTAACATCCAACCCAACCTCATGGAATCGTTCCTCCATTAGTTGGCGTAGAGATACTTATGGCCAACTGGCCGATACTCACATCATTCGGCCTGGCATCCTGCCGGTTCACAATCCCATCCCCATCCAAATCCAAAAGCCCGTCATCCAAATGAGGATTCAAGCCATTGGCCAGTTCATACCCATCTGACATCCCGTCCCAGTCGCTGTCAGCCCTGAGCGGATTGAGCCCTTGGGCGACCTCATCCTGATTGCTAACTCCATCTCCATCGAAGTCGCCCGTCAATGGATCGCCCGTTGCTGTTGTTGCGTGAAGGCGCAGGAAAAATTTGTCCCCCAGCGGCAGCCGATAAGCCCACTCCTTCTCAGAGCCGTTACCTGGCTCGATCACATTCAAATACGTCCAATCCTGCAAATCCTCCGAGTGTTGGATGAAATACGTCCACCCCGCGTAAGATTGCCAAATCAGCCTCACCTGATTGTTGGCAGGATCTTCCTCGATTCGCGAATGCGGATCTTCCCCCTCTGGAAATTGTGCAAATCCCCATCCTCCCGCTACCACGCAGAACGTTACCCATAACAAGAGGACACGGGCTGCTTTCATTTGGACGTGCCTTTTCCCATTTCACTCCCCGGAGCATACACGCTGCGAATCGGAAAATAATTGATAACCGTATCCTTGGGCGGTTCCGGGTTGGCCTTCCTTGCAGCCTCCTGTTCTTCAAGCACCAGCCGCGCCTCTTCCCTCAACGCAAAAGCATCAACCAGCGCCTTGCGATTGGCGTCGTGATACGCATGCAAAGCCTCCATGGCCTCAAGAGCTGCTTCTCCAGCCTTGCCGACAGGAGCCGCGAGCACCTCAAAGCGCGACATCCCATCCTTTTCCTGTGGAAAAGTTGGGTAATCCACAGGCCATTCCGACGTAGGATCCTCCCGCCGCCACTCCGCCAGTTCCTCTTTGGTCCAAGAGTAAGACATACAAAACAAACTGTAAAAAGTCCCCTCCGCTTCAAAATGAAACAACCAATCGAAAAGCCGGAAGTCAATCGAGCTCAAGGCCACAACCTCACCCTGCTCCGTCCACACCCTAACCTCCGTCCCTCGATCAACATAAACCGCAGCCTCCACATTCATCCACTCATACCGCAAAGCTGCAAACCTCTTCTCCTCTGCCAACTCCTCCGCGCTCGGCACATAGACCACAGTCGAATCAGCAGCCTCCACCGACGGCTTCACCCATGGCTTTAAAACAGGTGGCTCGATGCGATTCAAAAAAATGGACCGATTTCCCAAGTCTACTTCAAGGGAGTCGAGGATTCTTGTTGCGGGAAGTTCAGCTCGGTTTGAAGAATCTGAAACCGCTGTCTGCGCATGCAGGGAAAATCCGAAAATCAGAACTAAGACTACGATAATGTTAACGTTCGATACCGAGCGACTGATTGAATGGGGATCAATGGAGGTCGCAGGATTCACGTTATCAATGGAAATCAAGGAGGTTAATTTGGTCAAGAAGATAAACTAAAAAGCGCTCTATGAGAGCGTGTTCTTGATCAATCACACGTATGCACCTTGTGGGGGTGGCAAAGCCCTCATCAATAATTCGGACAAAGAATCCTTTGGCGTTTAATATTGTCAGACTCAGATCCAGCAGAAATCTGACTCAGGAGCAGGCCGCAGAGAAGGCGAATTTGACCCCGCGATATTATCAAAGCATCGAATACGGAGAAAAAACTCCGTCTTTAAACAGCCTCGCAGGAATCCGCGAAGCCTTTCGATGTTCATGGGATGACCTGTTAAAGGGTGTGAAATCCAAGCGTCTTTGATGTTCTCCGTGCAAGAATCCTAAAAGTTGGCCCGTCTTTTCTCTGGTTTACACCATGGGATTTCTGAGAGACTGCACAATTATTTTCATGACATCGCAACGCAAACAATTTCCTTTTCCCGAATTTGAATCCCGCTGGCAGGCTCGTTGGCTGGAGGAGGGAGCTTTCCGTTGCCCCAATCCTGGAGATCCTGACTTTGAGGCGTCCAAGCCCAAATATTACGTGTTGGACATGTTCCCGTATCCGAGTGGGGATGGGCTGCATGTGGGTCATGTCGAAGGTTACACCGCCACGGATATCATCGCGCGCAGCAAGCGGATGCAGGGGTTCAATGTGCTGCATCCAATGGGATGGGATGCGTTTGGGTTGCCGGCGGAGCAGTATGCCATTCGCACTGGGCGTCATCCCCGCGAAACCACGAACCGAAACATTGCCAACTTCCGCTCCCAGCTTCAGTCCCTGGGGTTCAGCTACGATTGGTCGCGTGAGATCAGTACAACGCATCCTGAATATTTCCGGTGGACACAGTGGATTTTTCTTCAGCTCTACAATTCCTGGTATAATCCCGACTCCCGGAAAGCCGAACCAATAAGCACCTACACGGGCAGCGATCCGGACTCCGTGCGCTTGGCCTATGTTGCCGAGGTGCCGGTGAACTGGTGTCCCGAATTGGGAACGGTGCTGGAGAATGAGGAAGTGGTGGATGGAAAAAGTGAGGTGGGGGGATTTGCTGTGGAGCGACGCCCCTTGCGCCAGTGGATGCTCCGCATCACCGCTTATTCGGACCGGTTGCTGGAGGGCCTCAGTGCTTTGGATTGGCCCGAAGGGGTCAAGTTGCTTCAACGCAATTGGATTGGGCGCAGCGAAGGGGCAAGTGTGCGGTTTCAGGTTTCCAACTCGGAGTTTGAGATTGAAGTCTTCACAACGCGTCCAGATACGCTTTTCGGAGCCACCTACATGGTGCTCTCGCCCGAGCATCCGCTTGTGGCGAAAATCACCACGTCCCAACAGTCGGAAGAGGTCCTGAACTATCAGAAAAAGGTCTCATCAAAATCCGATCTCGAACGCACGGAGTTATCAAAAGAAAAAACCGGTGTGTTCACGGGTGCCTGCGCGGTGAATCCGGCCAACGGCGAAAAAGTGCCTGTCTGGATTGCGGATTATGTGCTGCTGAGTTATGGCACCGGAGCCATTATGGCCGTTCCTGCCCATGATGAGCGGGATTTTGAATTTGCTAAGGCGTTTGGTTTGCCGATTCGTGAGGTCGTGCGGAAAGACCCAGCATACACGGGCGGGACGCCCGTGCCCCCTGATGTGCCACAGGCCACGTGTTTTTCCGGGGAGGGTGTGGCCGTTAATTCCGGATTTTTGGATGGTATGTCAACGGGTGAAGCCAAGGGGGCAATGATCGGATTTCTGGAAGAACAGGGATGTGGCCTGAAGACAGTGACCACCAAGCTGAGGGACTGGCTGTTTTCGCGTCAGAGATATTGGGGAGAACCGTTTCCGATCATTTGGGAAGAAGGTCGGCATCGCCCCCTTGCGGAGCATGAGTTACCGGTCATTCAGCCTGAGATGGTCGACTTCAAGCCGACGGGAACCTCTGAACCACCGCTTGCAAAGGCGATTGAATGGGTGGCCTACAGTGAGACCGCGCGACGGGAAACAAATACCATGCCGCAGTGGGCCGGGTCGTGCTGGTATTATTTGCGATTCTGCGACTCGCGCTTGGAAACCCGTTTTGTGGGTGAGGAGGCTGAAAAATACTGGATGTCCTCCGAAGGCCTTGGGGGAGTGGACCTTTATGTGGGGGGAACCGAACATGCCGTTTTGCACCTGCTCTATGCGCGCTTCTGGCACAAGGTGCTTTTTGATCTGGGCCATGTGAGCTCCCCGGAACCTTTCCGCAAGTTAGTGAACCAGGGGATGATCCTTGGACCCGATGGACAAAAGATGTCAAAAAGCCGGGGAAATGTGGTGACGCCGGAACATGTGATTTCGGAATACGGAGCGGATTCTTTGAGGCTCTACGAAATGTTCATGGGACCGCTGGAGCAGATGAAACCCTGGAGTATGAAGGGGGTGGAGGGCGTCTATCGTTTTCTGGCGCGGGTCTGGCGGCTTGCCATGAAGGAGAATCAGGAAGGGCAATGGGAAATCTCGCCTGATCTCTGCGATGAGGCCCCAACAGCCTCTCAACTCCGTGTCCTGCATGCCACAATCAAAAAGGTGACGGATGATTTTGAAGCGATGGCCTTTAACACGGCGATTGCCCAATTGATGGTCGGCACCAACGAATTTGTGAATGCATCTCCCCGCCCCGTGGAGTCGCTGCGGATTCTCCTGCCGCTTTTGAGCCCGCTGGCTCCGCACTTGTGCGAGGAATTGTGGGGCATTCTAGGCACAACATTTGCCGGATTTGAAGGCCATGCTTCGAAAGCACCCTGGCCTACTCACGATCCCGGGATTCTGGAAGTGGAGGAAATTGAGCTGATCATTCAAATCAATGGCAAGTTGAAAGACAAACTTCGGGTTGGTAAGTCCTTAGCTGAAAACGAGGTTCTTGCGCTCGCGATGGCTTTGCCAAAAATTCAGGAGGCTGTTTCTGGTAAAACCATCCACAAAACCATCCTGGTGCCGGGCAAACTGGTCAACCTCGTGGTGAAGTAACTTTTGCTCAGACCACAGGAAGTGCCGGCCAGAACCTTTCTTTAATCACTTGCAGTTCAGCCGTGGTAAACGGCTTGCTTCTTGGCCTTCCCATAAGAAAGCCTTGAGCATAGTCGATGCCGATTTCCTTAAACAGTGTCAGTTCGTGTTCGTTTTCAACAAACTCTGCCACCGTGTGAACGCCCATCGCCGCACCGATCCCGTGGATGGCACGGATCATCGCCTGTTGAATAGGTTCGGTTCCAAGGTCGCGTGTGAATGAACCATCGATTTTTAAGAAATCGATGGGCAGCATTTTGAGATAGGTCAGGGAGGAAAACCCGGAACCAAAATCATCAATTCCAAACCGGCACCCCAGCTCTTGCAGGCGACTGATTGTGACAGAAGCGGTCTGAAAATTGGAAATCAGCTCATCTTCCGTGATTTCGAAAAGAATTCTATAAGGAGAAATATCGGAGATATCCAACATGCTTTCCACAAATGAGCAATAATCGGGGTCATTAAAGAGCGTGCCGGAAATGTTGATGGAGACTGTGAGGTGGGGATTCGTGGCGAGGGCCGCAAAGGCTTTGGTGATCACGAAGCGGTCCAAGCGGGTCATTTGACCTGACCGGCGGAGGGAGGCAAGAAAGGCCGCCGGGTTGATGGTGCTGCTGCCCTCTTGAAACCGAACAAGCAGCTCTTGCGCGAAGCAGTCGCCGGTTTTCACGGAGAAGACAGGTTGATACCATACCTGCAAGCTGCCATCGGACATGGCAGCCTTGATCCGCGTGGACCAGTCCGTGTCGGCGATCAGATTGGCAATGGCGGCTGTTTGAGAATTGTGGACTTCGACACAATTGCGCCCGTGGGCCTTTGCCGCATAGCAGGCTTCGTCCGCATGGGCCATGACCTCGCTGGCTTCGATGGTTCCATCAATAGGAGCCAGCCCGATCGAGGCTCCCACGCGCAGCGATTTCTCCTGGGCGATGTAAATGATTTCCTGGAGGGCCTCGCGCAGCAACTCGGCCTGCTTGCGGGCTTCGGAGAGCGGACGCTCGGGCATCACAATCACGAACTCATCGCCTCCGAAACGCAGGAGCGTGTCGCCGGGCGTGCTGACCTTGCGAAGGGTTTCCGCCACTTTCACAAGGAGGTCATCTCCCACGTCATGACCCAGTGAGTCATTGATGATTTTGAAGTTGTCGAGGTCCAGATAAAGGACAACGCCTGGGTTTCCGAGCTTGGCGCTGCGCATTGCCTGATCAATGGCCGGAGCGATCCCGCTGCGGTTTGTTAGACCGGTGAGGGGATCATGGTGAGCAAGAAAAAGCAGCTCTGCTTCGAGGGCCTTCCGGCGGGTGATGCCTTTGATGGAGGACTCGGCCACAGAAAGCCGGATATCCAGCAACCCGGGATGGTAGGGTTTGGCAATGTAGTCGTCTGCACCCGCATCGAGAATGGCCCGGAGGTCTTCGGGCCGGCTGTTGCCGGTTCCGACAAGGATGTAGTGAGCGTCTCCACTGGGCTGGGATCGCAACTGCCTGGCAAATTCCAGTCCGCTGATTCCAGGAAGCCCGATATCCAGGGTGATCAAAGAAAAGAAACCCTGAGCCATCAGCTCGAAGGCTTGCTCGGCGGATTCGCAACTTGAAACAAAGTGACCCCTGGCCCTCAGGATACGCTCAAGGAGCATCCGTGTGGGACGATCATCTTCGATGATAAGGGTACGCAGCGCGATGTCTGCCGTGCTGGCAGGAGCCTTTACTTTGTGTGTTTTTGAATCCAAGAGATCAGAGCTTGAGGGCCGCCTTGAAGATATCCCTCATTTCTGGCGATTTCTTTACCCTTGGAGTCGAGCAGGACGAGCGTTGGGAAGCCGTTCACTCCGAATTTCTTCTGAAGCTCGGCGTTCTGGGCCTTCAGGTCAGAGCTCTGGGCTTTGCTGTTTGGAAAGTCCAATTCCAGAAGAACCAGATTTTCTTTTGCGAAGCTCTGCCACTCGGGTTTGGAGAAAATGTCTTTTTGAAGCTTCACGCACCATGAGCACCAATCCGAACCGGTGAAATCCACAAGGATGGGACGGTTTTCTTTGGCGGCAATTTCCAAGGATTCTTTATGATTGGTGAGCCATCCGGATTCGGCACTGGCCAAAGTGGGGGCTGCCAAAAGTGCGGCTACGGAAACCAGAAGCAGGGTTTGAAATGAGGTCTTCATATAGGACCCAAAATTATCACAAGCGGAGCAAATTGCCATAAAATCAAGATGTCTTCCTGATTTTCGCCAGGATCAGATCGCTCGCCCGCTCCACCGCGTCAGGCCAACCTCCAGCAAAAACGCGAAAAGCAACAAGGGGAGAATCCAATTTTTCAGCGATTCGAAATTCGGGCGTGGTGCCATTTGCCATGCATCGGGAAGCTCTGCGATTTCTCTGCCCCCGCTGGAGCGGCTGATATCCCGTAAGGTCCGAAGTGCTGCGGACGGTTGCTGCCACTCGGGGTCCGTACCGGGCGAAAGCGGCCCAAAACTGATGCGGGATGGGCCTGCGTCAACCACACCTCGCAGCCACTGGCCGGGGGGGATGGCAATCCGGGCGCTGAAGCGTCCATTTTCCATTTTTTCCCATAAAATATTCTGTGGGCCTCCGGAGGCACCGGTTGCCACGACGAGGCGGGGAGGGGATTTCACAAACTCTGCCGCGAGGGGTTGGTCATAAAGAAAGTCCACAAGGAGATCATTTCCCATAAAGCGGGTCCGAAGGGCTGTGCCGGGTGCGGGGGGACCCGGCAGCAGCCATCGCGTGATCGTTTGAAGGAAGCCAGCGGCATCCGCCCAGGATCGGAAAGTTTCCGAGTTGGCCCCCGAGACAGGAAATGTCACGGCGGCGGATTTTCCAGCACCCCGTTGCCAGAACGAAACCAAGGGTGCCTTGTATTCATCGCCGGAGATGGCAGCCACTGACGCCTCGGGACGGAGGTAACACAAATTGTAGCCATCCACGGACGGCAACCATTGCGGGTTTTGCGGGGAAATCTGCAGCCAGCCACCGGAATCAACCACTGTAACCATTGAATCCAGAAATGCTGAGCGAGCCACAGAAACGGTTTCCTGCGCAAAAAGCCCGGGCAACTGGGTCGCATCGGCATTAAAAAAAATCCGGCCATTGCCAAGACGGGCAATATCTTCCAACAGAGCGGCGTCAGGATCAGATTTTGAGCCGAGGGCAATCACACTCAACGTGGCACCCGCTGAGGTCATTTCAGCGATAAGGCGTTGATATTCTCCGGGAGCCTCGGAATCGGCGGCATCCGAAAATAGAATCACGTGCTGCTGTCCGGCCTCGGATTTTTGCAGCTCGGTCCATGCAGCCTCCAGGCCCCGGTAAACAAAAATCCCCCCCCCGGCGCTTTGAATTCTACGAACAGATTGGGCAATCTTGGCGGCATCAGATCCAATCCGGGAAAGCGGAACGATCACATGAGGTTCACTGTCCACGGCAAAAACACTGACGGCATCTGCAGGGCCAAGAAGTTGGATGGCGCGGGCTGCACCTTCATTCGCAAGGTCCATTTTGGTGGTTCCCGCGCTCACGGCCGCTGACATACTCCCGGATCGGTCCATCACAAGGGCCATCGCCATGGCTAATTTGCGGTGTTCTTGACGAAGCTCCATCGAGACCGGCAGCAGGGCATCAATCGGGGATTCAAAATATCCTCCGGAGCCGAAGCTCTTACGCCCGCCCGTCATCAACAACCCGCCACCCTGCTCCCGGACAAAAAAGTCCAGGGAAGCAAGAAATTCCGGGGGGAGTTCGTGTGCTGGCACATTGTTTAAAATCACGGCCCGCGGCCCGGCTAGGTATCCCGGATGCAAAACTGTGGGATCCGTGATGGTCTCAACCGTCAAGCCCGCAGCTTTAAGAACCGTTGACACCGGATCATCCGGATAAGCGGTGATCAGGAGGATCGTACCTGAGGAAGTGACTTCCACCCAATGTCCAGCTGCGTTGTTTCCAGGCCGCGCGTCCGACTCCGGCAGAATTCGGATTTCATAACGCCGCGAGCCTCCGGTTTCCAGGCGACCCGAGAGCCGGATAGTCCCCCGACCTCCGCGAACCTCCACCCGCCCACCCCCGGCTTTTGCGTCATCGCAAAGAACCTCGTAGTCAAGATCCCCGTCTTTTGTCCCAAAGACGTTCGCCTGGAGGAGGAAACTCTGGCCGGGTGCCACCCGCAATGGTGCTTCAATAGCTCCAACCCTGTAGTCGTCGCCTCCGGGAGCAGGAAAAAAACGGATATCCAGCGGTGTCCCATTGCGGCGCAGGGTGCTGTCCAGCCCGGTCAGATCCTCGGTGCTGAAGCCATCGGTGAGGGCAAGGAGTTTGGTCTGACGCGATTTATCCCGCTGTGACAGAGCAAAGCCGATAGCGAGACGCAGGGCGGAAGCTGCGGTGGAAGGCTCGAAGGCGGTTCCGGGCTCACGCAGAACAGGAGCTTCGGCGAAATCCACAAAAAAGAGACGGTCTGCTGGTCCCCGGGAACTTTCGAGGATGGTTTCCGATTCCGGGCCGGAGGCGGCAACGGCCCCGGCGGCAGAATCCGAGCGGTCCATCAGCACCCAGAGATCCTTGCCCGGGGAGGAAATCTGAAGTTGCGGGTCAGCCAGCCATAACACCAAAAGCACGGCACAAACAGCGCGCAGGGGCGAGAGGAGAGCCAACCGGGGAAGCCGCCAAGCCAGCAGGGCCAAAACCAGAAAGAGCAGCAACCACTGCGGTTCGGCAACCTGAAACATCGGATTATTCGTATCGCAAAGCTGAGATGGGTTCCAGCCTGGAAGCGCGCAAAGCCGGATACAAGCCGGAGACGATCCCGGCCACCACCGCAAAGGCCACGCTGAGAATGATGGAGGATGCTTCGATGACAGGAATATTTTCCGAGGGTGCGACACGAACGAGCACCTCAATGAGGCCCACACCGGCCGCGATGCCAATCACACCGCCAATGAGCGCGATGGAGATGCTCTCCACAAGGATTTGAAAAAAGATATCGGAGCCCCTGGCGCCCACAGCCATGCGGATTCCAATCTCGCGCACCCGTTCGGTGATGCTTGCCAGCATGATGTTTGTGATGCCGATACCGCCCACAATCAGGCTGATGGCAGCAATAAGCCCGCCACTCAGCCGCGTTGCGGCGATACTTGACTCCATGTTGTCAAACCACTCCTCACGGGTCTCCAGATCAAAATCATCCACACCCCGGTGCGTCACTGTCAGGGCACTCCGCACCTGATCGAGGCCTTCACGGAAATGCTTCAAATTGCCTACTCTTATTGAGAGATTATCCAAGCGAACCGACTCCATCGCATCCATGGGAAACATGCCGGCCTTGAATTCATGGAACATGGTGCTCAAAGGGATAAGAATGGATTCGTTCTTCCGGCGAAAAGGATCCCAGCGGCCGGGCACGCGTCTCCTGTTCGGCGCGGCGACGCGTTCGGAAGGTTTTTTTGCTTCATTAAGTTCGCGTTTGCGCCGGTCCTGATCCCTCTCATAGCGTTTAAGCACGCCAATCACAATAAAGGGCGAACCATTCACGAGGAGCGTCTGTCCAAGGGCTTCCGAGGGATTTTTCCCCGGAAAAAACATGGCTAGAATCTGATAACCAATGACAACCGTTTTGGTTGCGCGATCCACATCGAGATCGGAAATAAACCGGCCCGCTGCCAACTCGTGTTTTCCGATAACGGCATGATCGGGCCAGACGCCCACCACCAGTTTCCGGTCTGAGACAGCTCCCACGCTGATCGCCGCGCCATGATTCATTTCGGGCGAGATGTGGGAGATGAGGGGAACAGCTTCCTGAAGTATTTTGGCATCCATCAGGGTCCTTCCTGGAGAAAGATTCCAGAACTCGATATTTTCCCCGGAGATTTCTTTGTTCACCACCGTCACAAACTCCAGCCCGCCGATCTGTTCCATGAAGGTCCGGGTTCCGATTTCAATACCAGCTGTGAGGGCCATCGTCGCAATCAGGCTGCTCACACCGAGCACGATCCCAAGCATGGAGAGAAAGCTTCGGAATTTGTGCGAAGCAATTTCGCGAAGTGCCGTTTCAATCAGCAAAAGAGGCCTCATGGCGCATACTCCCGGCTGATTTTTCCATCCTTGATTTCGATGACCCGGCGGGCCACTGCGGCGACATCGGGGTCATGGGTCACGAGCACCACCGTCCGGCCTTCTTTGTGTAATTCATGGAACATCCCGAGCACAATTTCCCCGGTTGTCGAATCGAGGTTGCCTGTGGGTTCGTCCCCGAAAAGAATTCTCGGGTTGTTCACAAGAGCTCTTGCGATGGCGACGCGCTGGCACTGTCCCCCACTGAGTTGGGGAGGGCGGTTTCGCAGGCGGTCCCCGAGACCAACCGATTGGGCGACCAGAGTGGCACGTTCCCGGCGTTCGCGTCCTGACATCCCGGAATAAACCAGCGGGAGCTCCACGTTGCCAATGACGTCCAACCTGGGGAGGAGATTAAAGGACTGAAAAACAAAACCAATTTCGCGGTTGCGGGTCAGGGCCAGGGTATCCGATCCCGCGCGGCTGAGATCTTTGCCACAGATCTCCATCCGCCCGGAGGTCGGCGTGTCAAGGCAACCGAGGAGGTGCATGAGGGTGGACTTGCCGCTTCCACTGGGTCCAATGATCGCAACAAATTCTCCTTCTTCGATGGTGAGACTCACCCCGGCGAGGGCTTGGATTTCCTGGTCGCCCACCCGGTAGACCTTTGTGACTTCCTCCAGGACCGCGACTTTCATTCGTTCAGAACCCGGGGCTCAGGATTTGCCTTCTGTGTGCTCAGGTTCCACCAGAAGGATTTCTTCCCCTTCCTCCAACCCGGCCCGGATTTCGGCAAATCCCAAATCCGTGATGCCGACTTCCACCAGCCGCTTTTCTGTGATGCCGCCTTTGCGCACGTAAACGACTGATTGCTTTTGTTCCTTAAAAATCGCCGAGACAGGAACAGAGACGGCGCCTGGTGCCTTCTGAACCATGGCGGTCATGCTGACCGACATTCCCGGCTTGAGCCGGCCGTCATTGTTCTCAATCACCGCTTGAACTTGAAATCCCTTGATATTATTTTTCACGGTGGCCACGGGGGCAATGAATTCCACGCGTGCGCGGATCGAGCCATCCTGGGCTCCGACGGCGTTCACCGTGATTTCCTGGCCCTTGCTCAGCATGGGAGCGTCGACTTGGTTGACATGCGAGTCGATCAGCAAGCGGGAGAGATCGGCGAAGTTAACCAACACCGTTCCAGCGTTGACGCTTGCGGCAGCAACAACGACCTGACCTTCGTTGACAAGGACATCCAGAACAGTTCCTTCCGCCGGGGCATCGATCCGGGTTTTGCGGAGGCGGTCTTCCACGGATTGCAAACGCGAACGGGATTTTTCCAACGTGTTTTCCGAGATCGCCAGATCAGCTTGCAGGTTGTCAAAAATCTCTTTGCTGATCAGCTTTTCCTCATAGAGAGCTTTTGCCCGCTCATAGTTGCCGCGGTTTTTGTCAACGGCGAGTTGAGCGCCTTTGATCTCGGTCTCTGCGGCTGCTTTTTCTGTGAGAAGGTCGGTGTCATCGATCGTGGCGATAGGCGCTCCCGTGGAGAGATACTCGCCGGTGAGCGCATGCAGTTTTTTGACTTTTCCTCCGACCTCCGATTTCACCTCAAACTTGAAAGCGGGAACAACCTCACCGGTGAGAAGCAGGGTGTGTTCGATGTCGCGCCGCTCCGCTGAAGTCACAAGGTCGGCGTCCTCCCCAGGGCCGGATGTTCCTTTTGCAGGAACAAGAAATTTGTATCCCGCAAAACCGATGGCAGCGAGAATGATCAGTATAATGAGTGGACGGAGAAGCTTCAAAACTGAGGTCTGGAAGATGTGATGAGGGCGCTGGTGAGCGAATACGAGTGGATGCAGTTCCTGCCGCCGATGGGCCCGATTTCACCATTGCAGAAAAACCCGGAGCTTGGATGAGGCCCGAGAAGAGTTTGAATCGCCTTGGTGTCATGGCTGGCACCTCCAAACAGGGATTTGCCCCGGCCTGTGCAGGCAAATACCAGGGAGGCAATAGGTTTGCCCCATTCGGCGGAGGTGTGCTTCAGAACCCCGGTGAGATCAGAGTCTGCCGAGGTGGCATCGCGGAGTTGGTATTGCAGGGTTTGCCCCACACGGGGGATTCCCCCTATCACCACGGCCCCCGACGAGGGATCAGCCCCAAGAATATTTCTCACGAGGAAGTCCCCGGGCCGGAACTCCTCGACATATTCCGTACCGGCAAGGCCGGCAAACAGGTTGCCCCGGGCTGTGGCCTTTTCTTTTTCCGTGAGGGTTTCAAAGGCGGACTCCAAGGCTTCATAGGCCGGTCGTGATCCCAACGAATAGACGATGTTGTTTTCTGCGCGTGTCACAGTGAGCGGCTCCCCAATCGGCCGGCAGCCTTGGCTTAAGATGGGAACAAATCTGGCGGCCCCGCCGATCCCCAAAGCCACACAATCCGTGATTTTTCCGTTAAGAAAAACTGCAACATCCTCCTCATTGGCGCCCCCGCTTGCGAGGCCTCCTACCACCGGTGTTCCAGCACCGGCAGGTGACCATTTCGACAGCCACGACTCGGTGTCAAAGCTGAAGGGATTGGTGAGCGCGATCCATCCTTGAATCGGTGAGCCATGAGGCGCTGCCGATGCGGCATTCAAAGCTCCAGCGTTTTCCTCTGTGATTTCGAACACGGGAAAAAGCGCATCTGAAGCTGAAATCGCCAGAACGGAAAAGCCTGGAACGGCTTCACTTTCGATTTCGCCGCCAATCAGGCCCGAGGCCGTGCATCCCAGCACATTGATGGCATGCCCGTCGACCCGCAGGATTTCGCAAAAGTTTGGGAGGTGGGAAATATAATCCGGACTGCAAAATGCAAAGGCCACATGGGCCGTTTGCCCGAGCGATTCCCGGAGTTCCAATGCTGCCGACACCGTTTGCTCCTCGGAGAATTTTCCTGTGCGTATCGAAGTTGCAGCTTTCATGGTCACAATTCATCTTGTCCGTCATCGGGACTCTGTCAACTGGGTGTTGCACAAACCCGTCAAAAGACTCCAGTTTTTTGTCATAAATCCCTCTCCAACGCAATTTTTGCGAAGGAAAACATGGAAACCGCCTGCATCCTCCCTAATCTGACACGCATGCGCGTCTTGCTCGTTGATGGTCATTACTATCTTTATCGCTCGTTCTTTGCCATTCGGGAACTTTCGAATTCGCGGGGCGAACCAACCAATGCGATCTTCGGTTTCTCAAAGGCTCTTCGAAAAATGTTGGCTGATATCCAACCGGATCACGCGGCGGTGATCTGGGATTGCGGGTTGCCGGAGCGCAGAACTGCCCTCCAACCGGAATACAAACAAAACCGGACGGCCATGCCTGATGAAATGCGGCCCCAGGAGGATTGGCTTCAAGCCCATGTTCCGCTCTTTGGTCCGGCAAGCCTGTTTTTAGAAAATACCGAAGCGGATGATTTGATTGCTTCATATGCCAGAGAGGCCGGGCGGCAAGGCATGGAGGTTGTCATCGCAACGAATGACAAGGATATCCTCCAGCTTGCCACTCCCAGCATCTCAATTTACTCCACAGCCAAGGCGGATATTGGCGGGGGGAGCTATGCACTCCTCGGCCCCAAGGAGGTCACGGAAAAATGGGGAGTTGAACCTGCACAAATCGGGGATGTGTTGGCGCTCACGGGGGACTCCTCGGATAATATCGCCGGGGTGGAAGGGATTGGACAAAAAACGGCAGCGAAACTCATACGGGCTTTTGGAAGTATTCCCGGGCTTCTGGAGCGTGTTGGGACTGTCGAGCCCGAGAAATTGCGGGTCAGGCTGACATCGGCAAGAGAGAAGATTCTCGCCAACCGGCAAATGGTTTCTCTCGACGAGGATCTCCCGCTTCCCCTGCCTTTGCAGCAATTGCCGGTGAAACCCCGTTACCAGGAACTCATCGAGGCCCTGCGGGATTGCGAATTCAAATCCCTTCTCAAAGAAGTAGAAGCAGAAGCTTCCAAGTTTCACCCCATCCGCCAGGGGGACCTTTTTTCCAACCTGTAAAAAACAACCCCTCTGCCCTTCGAAACAAATCAGTCTCTTGCACAGACAGGAAAAGCGGATTATGAGTGTTCCATGCTCGCGCAAATGGACGCGGTAACCAAACTGCTCAAAGACGGGGATCCTGACACGGTTCGCCTCGTTCGTGAACAATTGCTACTTAGCGGAGAAGAAAACTTACGGGACCTGGAGGAACTTGCAAGAGATCACGATGCCGACGTTTCGCGTCATGCCAAAGAGATTCTCGCAACACTCCGCCACCGTGAAGTGGAGTTCGATTTTGAACTCTTCTGTCGATTTTTTAATGACACATTGGACATTGAGCCTGCCATCTGGCATGCCACTCATGCCCTGCGTCCGGACCTGGATATTGAGCCTTGCCTGACAAAAATCCAGCATTGGGGCCGTCAATTTTCCTTAAAAATCTCCCAGGCGGTCAGCAGCCGGGAACGCGTTCTGGCTCTTGGTCACTTCATGTCCGAGTCCCTGTCTTTTCGAGGCAACGCGGAAAACTACTACTCGGAGCGAAATTCCCTTCTGCCCTGTGTGGTGGAGACGCGCATGGGGATTCCCATCACTTTGACCCTTCTTTATCGCATGGTTGCTCTGCGGGCCGGCATGATTGTGGACGGCATCAATCTCCCGGGGCACTTCCTCGCAAGGCATGAAGACGTGTTCTTTGATCCTTTTCATCGTGGCCGGATCATGACGCAGCAGGACTGCGAGGTGCTTCTTCTTCGCCAGAAGCTCCGCCTCAAGCCGTGCCACCTGCTCCCCGCGACGCCTCGCCAGGTGCTCACAAGGGTCCTCGCCAACCTTCTCTATATCTATGACCTCACGGGCGAATGTGAGCGGCATGCCAAAGTGAATTGTTGGATCCTCGCGCTCAGGCAGGACTGACAGGTTTTCAGTCCAGTGCGCGGCGTCCTGCAAGAGCCCGTTGAAGAGTCAGGGGATCGGCATGGTCCAGCCCGCCTCCGGCTGGTAGTCCGTGAGCGATGCGAGTGACCGGGATGCCCAGCGGGGCCAGGCACTCCGCCAGGTAGTTTGTGGTGGCCTCGCCTTCGACATCGGCGCTCAGGGCCAGGATCAATTCGGTTGGGCTTTCCGATTCGACTCTCCCAAGCAACTTGGAGATCGCCAAATCATCAGGGCCAATGTGATCCAGCGGTGACAGCCGTCCTCCCAAAACGTGGTAGAGACCTGGGAATGTGGACGTGCGCTCGATGGGAAGAACGTCGGTGGCATGTTCCACCACGCATATTTCCCGCCCGCCCCGCTGCGGAACCGCGCAAATCTCACAAAATTCCGAAGTGGCAAAAAACCCGCAGCGCTGGCACGGCTGGATTTGATCAGAGGCCTCAAGGAGCGCGCTTGCAAGATCGCGGGGCCGGGCATCCTTGGCCGAGGCCAGCCAGAGCGCAATTCGTTCGGCGCTGCGGGGGCCGATGCCGGGCAGTCGTCTCAACTCCTTTGCCAGGTGCCTGAAAGGCTCGGGATAATCCGCCGTCTTCATCTCAAACGCTCACCCCTCTGCTTGCCCCTCGCGGTTTAAGCGGTCTCAAACAGCAGCGATTGCTCCCTGTCGAGTTCGTGGGTGCCGCGACGGGCACTTTCCACACGGCGAATGTAAAAATCCAACGCGGCGTCAGGGATTCCTGTGATGCGGGCCTGCTGAAGTTCCTCGAGGGCCTTGTCCCATTTTTTCTCGCGGTAATAAAGCACACCCCGCCAGAAGTGGTCACGGCTCCGCTCGCGCTCGGCAGACAGCCCATTCTTTGGGGATAGGATTTCATACAACTCGATGCGGCGGCGATCACCGATTCCTTTAAGCACCTCCATGGGCCGGGCCTCAAATGTTTCCGAAGCCAGGTCAAAGGTTTCCGGTCCCACCAGAATCCTTGATCCATAAGTTCCGCAGGCCGTACAAAGACGGCGGGCAAATTCGACGGCCGGCCCCGCCACACTGAAGCTTGCCAGGCGATTCCCGCCATAAGCCGCACCAATCATTTCCCCGGAATTGATTCCGACGCGAAAGTCAAAACGTCTCTGCCATGTGGCGTCACATTCCTTGTTCAGGATATCAAGCCGCGAAAGCAGATCAATCGCTGACCGGCAGGCCTTGGCAGCGTGTTTTTCATCGGGAACCGGGGCACCAAACACAACCCGCATACTTTCACCCGTGCACTCATCCAGATAGCCTCCCACTTCCACGAGATAGTCGGAAGCTGTTTGCAAATAGAGATTGGTCATGGAGGCGTAGTCCTGAGGCGTGAGCAATTCCATAAGTTCCCGATGGTTTTGCACTTCGCAGACCACCACGGTGCCCTCCACCAACGCACCCGGGAATTCCGCCGGCACATTCGAGTTAAGCAGAGCAGAAAAATCGCCTTTCGAAACGCGCTGGGCAAAAAGGCGCTCAATGATCTTTTTTCGTGCGCCACTCCGACTCCTGCCATACCCCATGCCAATCGCGAAACTGATCACGATTGCGAAAATCGAAGGGAAGGGAGAAAAGTAGATGTTGTAAAGAGAGAGCACCTGGGAGCAGGTGATGAAGAGAAACACCGTCGCAAATGCCACCACGGACTTCAGCGCGGGCCGCGTGATATCCACGGTTGTCCACGCGATCCCGAAAGCCAACAACGCAAAAACCACGATTTGCGTCCCCAAGGGAACCACCGTCGGCTTGGTCAGCCCGTAAATTTTGCGGAGCACAATGTCCGGAGTGGTGGAAATCCAGCCCGTGGCTGTGAGGAGCAATACCAGCAAAGCGCTGACGGTACCTATAAGAAGTGTGGCCTTGAGATACCTCATGGGGCAGGTGGGAAAGGGAGTCGTCTGATCATGCCGGGATAATTCCCAATCATAAAGGGTCAGACTCCCACGAATATCAAGCCAACTATGTGAAAATTGACGAAAAAACCGGTTTGCTGTCCGGCTGACTTCACGTGAACCGGGTGCTTCGGGAAAAGGCTCTGAAAAACACCTGAAGCGACCCAACGGCTGAAACCGAGCTCAAGAGTCCCCAGAGTCCCACAGCAGCCAGGAGGCTTGCTGGATTAAATTGGGAGGCTGACGAACTTCCCAACAAAAGAATGCTCAAAACCCCACAGGCCGCGCCCCAACTCATCCCGTACAACACGGCCCAGCGTATACGCTCTTTCATCATTCTCTCAGGCGGAGCCCAAAAATGCTCCAACATACCCACCGTCACTCCAATGCCGATTGCAATGAATGCCAGCCAGAGAGATCCAGAAAATGCCGAGAATAGGAATGTAGTAGTTAAAGTCATGAATGATTAATAAGTTTTCAAATATAAATAAAATTAATAGTAGTGCAACATAATTCGTTGCACGATAATTACGTAAATATATAATAAACAGTAACATATAAACATACCTGTTGCGTATTTTGCAGCTCTCTGAAATCGGGAACCTCACCCCATGCGCTCGGGGGCACGAGGAGGATGTTGCTTCAGAGAAGGCTCTTGTTGGGAACAAGCAGCTCAGCCACCTGACAAAAGACGTGGCTCTAAACGGTTTGGCGCCTGGTTTCCAGTTCCTTGCGGATTTCAGCCATCCGGCCGGAGCTGAGGGTGTATTTTGACAGCATGAAAAGGCCGATGCCTGAGCTGACCGCTGGAACAAGTGCAAACCAAATGCGCATGCCCATAATGGTCTCCGGAAGCTGTTCTCCTTTGAGTTCCACACGAAAGCCGGTGCCTTCCAGGATCAATCCGGAGAACAGGAACGTGCAGGAGAGCATGGTTTTCATGATCCACCCGCCCACGGCGCCGAACATTCCCTCACGGCGCATGCCGTTGTTCAGTTCATCATCATCACAAATGTCGGCCTTCATCGATCCCGTCAGGGTCCAAAACCCTGCAGCTGCGGGAGCGGACAGCAGGTACACCACAATCACAAGATACGGCATGGATTTGCTGTAGAGGAAAAAGGAGGAAAGCGAGGACGTCATTCCAAGGAGGATGAGAAATTGAAGCATACGCACCTTGCCGATGCGTTTGGAGAGAGCGGTGAGAAGCGGAATGGAAATAATGGCAAATACCGAAAAACAGTTGGAGGCAATGGCGATGAGCCCGGACCCGGCTTTGGTGTCGCCATCGAAAATATGATAATAAACAATGTAGGGACCCAGGGCATGCACCATTCCATTGCCCAGGCCCATCGTCAGAATGATGCCGGTGAGCACCATAAAGGGCTTGTTCTGCAGTGTGAGACGAAACCCCTTCCAGAACGAAACTTTCGCCTGTCCACTTGCCAGTTTGTAATACCGTTCTTTAACAAAGATGGCCGGCAAAATTCCACCCACCACAATCGCTCCCGCCAAAATAAAACTCCAATACCGCATGCCGGCCATGGTATTGCCCTCAAAAACGTCCGACTGCGCCAGCCGGAAAATCCACGGCAGGAAAAGCGTGAAGACGAAGCTGAACATCATCTTATAACTCGAAACCACCGTGCGCTCGTTGTAATCCGGCGTCATTTCCAGCCCGAGGGTGTGATAAGGCACCACCTGAATCGTCGCGCAGAAATAGAAGATCAGCATCGCAATCAGGTAATAGGTGAACAGAGGCCACGTGTTTCCCGCCCAGGATTCCGGCACAAACCAGATGAGAATAAATGCCCCGGCGGTCAAAAATGATCCCACAAAGATAAACGGCCGCCGTCTCCCCCAGCGGGTGCGGGCATCGTCAGAGATTTTCCCGATGAGCGGATCCGTAAAGGCATCAAAGAGGCGGGCAATCATCAGCACCAACCCCACCAGAGAAGGATTCAGGCCCAATGTGATATTATAGATAGGATTCGCCAGTCCCTTCACCCCATCGGACGAAAGCTGAAAACTTCCCGAACCGGCCCCGTAAAAAAGTTTTTCATGGAGGGGAACCTTGTCGGCTTGGGAGGTTTTTTCTGGCGTGCTGCTCATGGCGGATCTTTGGGATTTTGTGCGGGGCGGAATATCTAAGGATTGATATCCTAGCTACGTTGGAACCAGGAATGTTGCAAGCGATCACTGAAGATACGGGAGTGATTTACAGTGGGTGATGTGGATTGTCGGGGGGGGTGAGCGATAGCTCCCTTTTGGAAAGCAAAAAAGTGGGCGGGCAAGGGACTGCCTCGCCCTACCCCGGGAAACAAGCTGGCGCACGCGCGAAGCGCTCCTTTGCTGGGTAGGGATGGCGGTCCCTCGCCGTCCGTCGCTTGAGAGCAGAAGTGGGCGGGCAAGGGACTGCCGCGCCCTACCCCGGGAAACAAGATTGTGGGATGAGGCTTGCTTGCGGCCGCAGTTCGGAAAATCATGATGTCTTTCCAGCTTTGTTATGGACCAACATCTTCTATTTCTCATCAACGGATCCTGGACCGCTCCATGGTTGGACATGCCAATGGCAGCGGCCTCGAGTTGGGACTTCTGGTTGCCCCCGGCGGTTGTTGGCGGGCTGTTGCTGTTGATCTTCGGGGGGTGGAGAGGGTTTATTTTTTTGCTGATGGCAGGATTGTCGGTGGGGGTCACTGACGCCCTGGTGGTTGATTCGTTGAAGGGAATTGTCAGCAGGCCCCGGCCACATGAAATTCTGGAGGGCGTGAGAACGCTTGATCTTGCCAAAGCGAAGCCCCGGATTCTGGCGCTTGGGAAACCGCTCCGGGTGAAATATTCTGTTGCCCGCATTCATCCGCCCGAGGGCAATTCGTTCCCTTCCGGCCATGCTTCGAATAATTTTGCCGTGGCTACCGTGTGTGCTGTGGTTTACCGGAGGTGGGGGTGGCTTGCCTTTTTGCCTGCCGCCTTTGTGTCCTATAGCCGGATCTATGTGGGTTCGCATTGGCCGCTTGATGTGATTGTGTCCTGCCTCTTGGGAGTCGGGATTGCCTTGCTGGTGGTGGCACTGGTGTCCTGGGCTTGGAGGACATGGGCTCCAGGATACCTTCCTCGTTGGAGCAACAAACATCCGGAGCTCGTGGAATCATGAATTCTCGAAACGTGTTTTTACTTTTTGTAGGCGCCCTGACATTGGCCAGGATGGGCCTGCTTCTGTGGAGCGGGGTCTCGCCTGAGAATGCGTATTTCAGCATTTGTGCCGAGCATCCGGCTCCTGCCTACTTTGACGGGCCGGCCGGTGCGGCCATGCAGGTCCGGGCTTTGGAAGCCGTTGGAGGAAACTGGTGGCTGCTATCAGGACCGCTTTGGGCGTTCCTGGCTTCGCTGGCCGCCTGGAGGCTGGGAGTCCGGCTTTTCGGAGAAAACGCTGCGGCGTGGGGCATCATCGCTTGGAACGTGGTGCCTGCCTTTCAGAGCGCAGCCTTTTCTGTGGGACCTGAGATGCCGGCTCTGGCACTTTCGCTGACCGGGGCCTCGATCGTTTGGGATGCCTCAAGAAAGCAGCGAGGGGCTCTCCTTGGCTGGGTGGCTGCGTCGTTTGCGTTTGCGGGGGCCGTGCTGTTTGCTTATTGGGCCGTGCTGGTGGCGGTGGCTTGTGTGCTCGCTCC
>JBGSPC010000090.1:0-3100 GCA_041738805.1 Terrimicrobiaceae bacterium
GCAAACTCAAAATCAATCAGGCAAAAACGTCCGTCCGTTTTCCGATAGGTCACGTTCCGCACTTCTGCATCGTCATGCCGCACCCCAAATCCCTCCAATTCCTTGAACAACTCCGAGGCCCGCTTGTCATCCAAATGCTCCACCCGCGTGCCGCAGTTGGAAGTCACCATGGTCAGGCTGGCCGCATCCGACTCAAGCAGTCGCGGCACAAACGGACAGTCCCGCTTCTCCAAATACTTCAACACTTTCACCTCATTGGCAAAACGTTCCTCTGCCTTTGGCCCCCGGAACTTTTTGTGCACACGCCCGTCAAAGCCGATCCGCACGGTTGCCCGCAGTGTGTCTTTGATCTCGTTCATGGCAGCGTCTGTTGGTAACCATATCCGATCGGGCGATGCGAAACAGAATATTTGTTTTGGACTTCCAGCGGTTGTGGGTCAGCACTCATCGCGGGCGTGGAGGATTATTGCATGTTAAAATGCCTTTTTCGTTTGATGTGTTGTCGGGCACCCGATTACCCCATCCGCAGGAAGCCATCTCCCACAGGACAACAAACCAGAGAATCGTTCCGGGCACTGCCCGCAGCGAGTAATCACGGAAAAAGCTCTTCACAACCTCCGGGTAGAGGTCTGAAAATACCAAAGAGGAAAAGAAGAAAAAAACCAAAAGCAGCGGGAGTCGCCAGCGCAGGGACAGCCGGGAGCCAACAACAAACCAGACCGCAACGCCGGTTTGCAGGATGATGTAGGTCGGGTTTTCAGAACCGGGACTGAAGAGCACCACAAACATCATGGCAGAAGCGAGGCCAAGAAACTGAAACTGTCGGATGTTCCATGCCAGAATATTCAGCCATGGCAGAAAAAACAAAACCAGCCCAACCCCGCTGAGGATCCTTAAAATTTCTTCAGGTATTTTTACCGCCCTCTGAAGAAATCCGGGAAGGGATTGCCCTTGAAATGTCCCCTTGCCTGCCTGAAGAACCGACGCACTCTTCATCTGCAGGACGTCGAACCAGCTCAGGTAGCTATTCAGAAGAAAATCGAAACTCGAGAAGACCACTGGCAGCAAAAACAAAAGGAACAAAACCAGAAAAAACATCAATCCCGCACGAGGCCTTTTGGCTGCAAATGCAAAAAAGAACACACCAATGCCGGCATACAGCTTCGTCAACACACCAACCGAGAGGCAAATCGATGCCACAAAATACCGCCCACTCAACAACGAGCCAAATGTGATCAGAATCAAAGCTGCGGTGAAGGCATTGGTTTGAAAATTCTGTTGGTTGCCAAGAAAGGCATTCATGCAAATCACAAGGATCAGATTTTTTGCTGGAACAGGGATTGGAAGCAAATGAACCGCAAGGAGAAAAAACAGTGTTGAGGCCGCTAAAAAAAGCAGTGCCCCAACTGCAGGAGGCAGCAGGGAAATTGGTGCCATCAAAACCGCGAAAAGCGGCCCATAAAGGAAATGATCGTTGTGAAGCTCCGGGTGAGCTGCGTGCAGATTGCTCTGATGAAGCAGGTGGTGGAAGGAATGGTAGAATATAAAGAAGTTATTGGATTGATCGGGAAATTTGAGATAAGGCGGAAAAATCCCAATCGCAACCCACAGAATGGGAACCACATAAGCCGATGAAATCAGCCAGCGGAGAGTCTTGTTGATCCAGCTTGTGGCTTGTTGGCACCTCTCGTGGCTTTGTGAAAAAATCCCCATCAGTTTGGCTCACCAGAAGAACAAAAACCTCGCTCACTTTCAAGTTGTTCCCGTTTTTGGCATACAATATGCTTCCATCTCCAGCGCCCGGGAAGGAAATCAGGGCACAAACTAAAAACCCAACTCACAGTCGACCCCGGCTCGCTCTGTGGAAAAAATCATCTCATCAACCCATCCTATGGCAAAATACAAACTCGAATACATCTGGCTGGACGGCTATCAGCCGGTTCCCAACCTCCGCAGCAAAACCCAAGTTAAGGAATTCGAAAATTTCCCGACTTTGGAAGAACTCCCCAACTGGGGATTTGACGGCAGTTCCACCAAACAAGCCGAAGGTCGCAGCTCGGATTGTGTGCTCAAACCCGTCGCTGTCTACCCAGATGTGACCCGCACGAACGGAGTTCTTGTCATGTCCGAGGTTTTGAACCCGGACGGCACGCCTCACATTTCCAACGGCCGCGCCACGATCATTGATGATCCCGGAGCCTGGTTCGGTTTTGAACAGGAATACTTCCTTTACAAAGATGGTCGTCCTCTCGGATTCCCGGCTGACGGCTACCCGGAACCTCAAGGCAAATACTACACCGGCGTGGGCTTCAGCAATGTGGGTGATATTGCCCGTGACATCGTGGAAGAACATTTGGATCTCTGCCTCGAGGCCGGTATCAACCATGAAGGCATCAACGCCGAGGTCGCCAAAGGCCAGTGGGAATTCCAAATTTTCGGAAAAGGCAGCAAAAAGGCTGCTGACGAGGTTTGGGTTGCCCGTTATCTCCTTCTGCGTCTCTGCGAAGGTTATGGTGTGGACATCGAATGGCACTGCAAACCTCTCAAAGGTGACTGGAATGGTTCCGGCATGCACGCGAACTTCTCAACCGACTACATGCGTGAAGTCGGCGGCAAAGACTACTTCGAAGCCCTCATGGCAGCATTCGAAGCCAATGCCAATGAACACATCGCCGTTTACGGGCCGGACAACCACCTCCGCCTCACGGGTCTCCACGAGACGCAGTCGATTGACAAATTCAACTATGGAGTCGCCAACCGCGGTGCCTCGGTCCGCGTGCCTCACAGCTTCGTGAACAACGACTACAAAGGCTACTTGGAAGATCGCCGCCCGAATTCCCAAGGCGACCCGTATCAAATCGCCAGCCGGATTCTTCAAACGATCGCCACGGTTCCAACGCCGTAGGTTTTCAATAGGGACAGGGTAACGAGGGACATCACAACGGCACCGGCCCGGGAACCAGGGCGCCGGTGCCGTTTGTGCGTACGGGAGAGGATGTCTCTCAAGTGGGCGGGCAAGGGACTGCCTGCCCTACCATCCAAGGGGCGCTTCGCGCTGGCGCCAGCCCCTCTCTCCATGGGTAGGGCTGGCAGTCCCTTG
>JBGSPC010000131.1:0-34414 GCA_041738805.1 Terrimicrobiaceae bacterium
GAGATCATTGAGTTTATCGGTCATGCCTTTCTCAAGCCCGGCGATGAGGTGGTGACAGCGGGTCATGCCTTTGCGGTGTATGGGTTGATGGCCCAGCTTTTCGGGGCCAGGACGGTGGAGGTGCCGGATCCGGGTTACACCCACGATTTGCCGGCAATGCTGGCAGCGATCACGCCGCGGACACGTCAGGTGTTTATCGCGAATCCCAATAACCCGACAGGCACGTTGGTGGGGCAGGCGGCGATCGATCGATTTATGGACAAAGTTCCGGACCATGTGCTGGTGATTTTTGATGAGGCGTATTTTGAGTTTCTTGACGAGCCGCCCGATGTGATCCGTTATGTTCGAGAGGGCCGGAATGTGGTTGTCATGCGGACATTCTCAAAAATTCAAGGATTGGCCGCATTACGGATCGGATACGGACTGGCCGCTGCGGGGGTGGCCGGCGTGCTGCAAAAAACACGGCAGCCTTTTAATGCCAATGGCATTGCCCAGGCGGGTGCTCTGGCGGGGTTGCAGGACGAGGATCACATGCGGCAAACCCGCGAACTGACCCATGAGGGACGGCAGTATTTTGAGTCGGAATTCAAAAAGCTTGGTCTCGAATATGTCCCGAGCTCTGCCAATTTTGTGCTGGTTCGTGTGGGTGATGGTGACCGGGTTTTTAAAGATTTATTGGCGCGAGGTATTATTGTTCGCGCCATGCGCTCTTATAAAATGCCGGAGTGGATCCGGGTCTCTGTGGGAACCATGGAGCAAAACCGCCGGTTTCTCAGGGAACTCCCGGGTGTCCTTGACATGGGGCAGACAAAACCTGCTTAGCGCGGAGCGCCCATGCCACGAATCTCCGAGGAAACGATCCGCCGTGTGGCCGAAGCCACGGATATCGTGGACCTTGTGGGGTCCTACTTCCCGCTCAAGCGGGCCGGGGCCTCTTGGCGTGCCACTTGCCCGTTTCACAACGAAAAAACTCCCTCCTTCCATGTGAATCCTGCGAGGCAGTCGTTTCACTGCGTCGGATGCGGGGCGGGGGGAGGCGTTTTCCGGTTTGTGATGGATTATGAACACCTGCCGTTTGCGGAGGCGGTGCGGCGGCTGGCATCGAAGGCGGGGATTCCCGTGATCGAGGAAGCGGGCAACTCCCATGATGATCGCAAGGAGGATCTGCGCCGCCGGCTTCTCTCGATCCATGCCATGGCAGCCCAGTGGTTCCATTCCAATCTCATGAAAAGCCCCGAAGCCGAGACCGCCAGAAACTACCTCAAAGGCCGTGCGATCGGATCACCGGTGGCCAAGGCGTGGCAGATCGGGTTTGCGCCGGACTCCTGGGATGCTCTGCCTGATATGCTCAGAGAACAAAAATTCACGAATGCAGAGATCCTGCAAAGCGGATTGGTCTCCAGCAGCGACGGGGAAGATTCCCAACAGGCGGGGACCGCAAGGTTTTACGCGCGCTTCCGGGGGCGTGTCATGTTTCCCATTCATAACGATTATGGGGAAGTGATTGCTTTTAGCGGACGGATCCTTGAGGCCGATGCCAAGGCCGCCAAATACGTCAACTCCCCGGAAACCCCGCTCTTCAACAAGGGGCGGGTGCTTTATGGTTTGAATCACTCCAAACGCGCTCTTATCGAAGCCAAAGAGGCCATCGTGTGTGAGGGACAACTGGACACCATCAGTGCCTTTGAGGCAGGGGTCAAAAATGTGATCGCGCCCCAAGGGACCGCCTTCACCCATGATCAGGCCCGGCTGCTTTCCCGGTTTGTGGAAACCGTGGTGCTTTGTTTTGATTCTGACAAAGCCGGCCAGGAAGCCACCAGCCGGTCCCTTCCCGCTTTACTCGAGTGCGGATTGGGCGTGAAAGTGGCCCGTTTGCCCGAGGGCAGCGATCCGGATTCCGTGATCCGCTCCGAAGGCCCGGAGGCTTTTCGTCAAATCGTGGCTTCATCCAAGGATTTTTTTGATCATGCCATCGAGCGGACGATGGAGTCCGGCGCGAAGGCTGACCCCGCCAAAGTGGCTGCTGCCAGTCGCAAGCTGGGGGCCTTCCTCGCTCTGGTCAAAGATCCTGTCCTGAAAGATGCGGTGGCAGGGCGCATTTGTGCGAATTTGGGCCTCTCGCCGCAGGTTTTTCGAGAGCAAATGAAGCAGGCCAAGCTTCCCAGACAGGAATTCGGCACTTCCTCCCGGGACAGTGACCCCGACCCGGTGAAAGTTGTCCATCTCTCTGCGGGTTTGGAGATGTTGTGCAGGCTGGCGGTGCATTCCGCAGAAGCCCGGGAATGGCTTGCTGCCAAAGACGACCCGTCACCCATGGCTTTCGGCCCCGGGGGGGATCTTCTTCAGAGGATCCTTGCCCACCCCCTGACATTGGATTCCATTGGTGAGATGGCCAGCTTTTCAGCATCCCTGCCGGTGGAGTTGGAACGTGTTTTCGCCCGACTCGACGTTCCACGCTCCATCGAGAATGTCCTTGAGACCTGTCAGTCCAATTGGATGGGTCTTGTCGCGGGACTTCTCAAGCAGGAGCAGGACGTTTTGAGAGCAAAACTCCGTCAACCGGGCCTCCCACCTGCCCTCACGCTCGAAATCAAGAAAGAAATTCTTGACCTGAGCCGTCGACTGAACGATCTTTCCCGCCCCGCTGCCTAAGCCCGATTGTTCCTTGAAAGCTGCCACCAAAACCCAACCTGCCAAAAAACCGCAAACCGTAAAGTCCAAACCCGCGAAAGCATCTGCGGCCAAGACAACCGGAAAAGCCGCGGCTTCATCCTCCAAAAAAACGGCGAAAGCCAAACCGGCGAAGGTGGGGTCCACCAAGCAGCCTAAAGCCGGAAAAGCGGCCACGGCTTCGAAAAAGGCCGCGAAAGCTCAGTCAGCCAAGGAAAAGCCTGCCCCCAAAAAAGAGCCAAAGGTCACCACCTCGAAGCTTGCTCTCCTGACGCCGACCACCCCCGCCGATCTTCAAAAAGCTCTTCAAGAAAAAGTCCGGGACCTCATCAAACTTGCCAAGGAGCAGGGCTACGTCACATTTGACGACCTCGAGGAGGCCCTCCCGGAAGGCGTAAGTGATCCGGAAAATATTGAGTCCGTCATTTCCCAACTCCGGGCCGTCGAAATCGAAATCATTGATTCCTCCGATGTGGACCGCGTCAAAGACGTGCGTTCCAAGGACAATGAGGATGACGAGAAGGACGAAAAATCCGACTCGAAACTGGACATTCTTGACGATCCGGTCCGCATGTATCTCAAGCAGATGGGACAAGTGCCTCTTCTGACCCGTGAACAGGAGGTCGAAATTTCAAAACGCATCGAAGAAGCCGAACTCAAAGTTCAGGAGATCCTTTACGGTTTTGGTTTCATTGGACGCGCGCACCTGGACCTCGCCCAAAAACTCATTGATGCCAGTGAGCGCTTTGATCGTGTGATTCTCGACAAAAAAATCGAGAGCCGCGAGCGCTATATGAAAGCCCTGCCCCGGCTCTGTCAGCAGGTCAAACGTCAGTGCGAAGCTATCAGTAACCTTTACTCCAAAAAGATTGCCTCGGTGAAAACACCTTCACCGGCTGACGTCAAAGCCCTCCAGAAGGCAGTGGATGCCCTCCAGAAGCTCTACCCAAAATTTTATTTCAAGCAGAAGGTCATCGAGGATTTTGTGGTGCTTTCCGATGAAAACGTCAGAGCCTCTCAAAACCTCTCGTCTGAGAATACAAAGCACTCGAAAAACGCGGACCAAAAAACCAAGCGCAACCTTTCTTTGCAGGTCCGCGAGATGCAGCTCCGGAACTGGATGAATGACGAGCAATTGCATGGTCGCCACACGGAGCTCAAACGCTGGCACCGCAAGGCTCTCAAGGCAAAAACGGAAATGGTCGAAGCCAACCTTCGCCTCGTCATTTCCATTGCCAAAAAATACACCAACCGCGGCCTCTCCTTTTTGGATCTGATCCAGGAAGGCAACATGGGCCTCATGAAGGCTGTTGAAAAATTCGAATACCGCCGCGGTTACAAGTTTTCAACCTACGCCACGTGGTGGATCCGTCAGGCCATCACCCGCTCCATTGCCGACCAGGCCCGCACGATCCGCATACCCGTGCACATGATCGAAACGATCAACAAGCTGATCCGTGTGCAGAAACAGCTTGTTCAAGAATATGGTCGCGAGCCGTCCCCTGACGAAATTTCCGACGAAATTCAGCTTCCGGTGGAACGGGTTCGGGCTGTTCTCAAGATGGCGCAGCAACCCATTTCGCTCCAAGCGCCTGTGGGGGATTCAGATGACACCAGTTTCGGCGATTTCATTGAGGACAAAGGCGCAGAAAATCCTGCGGACCAGGCTGCCATCGTCCTCCTCAAAGATAAAATCAAAGATGTGCTCGACACGCTCACCGAACGGGAGCGCCAAGTCCTTGAGCAGCGCTTCGGGCTTGTGGACGGCTACAGCCGGACTCTGGAAGAGGTGGGACGTCAGTTCAAGGTCACCCGTGAGCGCATCCGGCAAATTGAAGCCAAAGCCCTTCGCAAGATGCGCCACCCCACGCGGATCCGTCAGCTCGAGGGCTTCCTCGAACCCCAGGACTGGTAGGTTCGCACCGCGACGGAACGCTGCGATCGGCCTGTGGTGGATCGCGATCTCCGGGCGCGATGGGAAGCAAGTGGCGGCGGAGCCGCGTCGGATTTCACATTGTGCGGCGGAGCGCCCGATCCACCTCCCCCGCTTTTTGATCGCGCCTGTTGCGAACGCCTCTCCCAATATTCGCTGGACCTTGGTCCAAAATCCCCATTAACGGAAATACGTATTCTACCTTATTGCCATGCAGATCACTCCTGAAAGGGGGGCGTCCAAGAACGATGTGTATGAAAAGTGACACTGACTGTTGAAAATTGTTCAATTTTTTTTAAAAAAATCTTTGACGTCGGGAAAAATCTCACATAATCAATTTGGCATGGTCTGTGCTAAACACTGATCCGTCTCCATCTAACCAATGTGGACAACCACCCGGCGGTCCTGCATATGCGGAATCCGGCGGGGCAAAAATCAACAAAACAAAGGAAACAAATAAAATGAAAATGGCTAACAAGATTCTTGCCGCCGTCGGCGTTGCAGCAATGCTCGCGAGCAACCCGCTCATCGCTGGTGATGGCAAAACCTTCAAAGATAAAGTGATCGTGGAAGAAACCACCAAATGGTGGGGAGCTAATCTCAGCACCGGCTGGGACAGCCTCTACATGTTCCGCGGTGCCAACGTGCTTCGTGGTGATGACGAATACGGATCCGGGATCTACTGGACCGACCTCAATGTCACGTTCAACCTCAGCGAAAACGACTTCTTGACCATCGGGTCATGGGTGGCTTTCGGAACAGGTAGCAACGACTACAAAGAAGTCGACATCTACACGACCTACACACACACCTTCGGCGACCTCGCGCTGAGCTTCGGTTACATCTTCTACTACGTCTGGAGCAGCCCGCTCTATTCGCACGAGTTGAATGTGTCCGCCGCTTACACGATCGACCTCGGTTTCGCAACAATCACACCATCGTTGACCTACTTCTTCAACTTGGGTCCTGACGTTGCTGAACAAGGCATCGCTGATGTGGCCACAAGCTACCTGCTTGCCAAAATCGCTGGTAGCGTTCCTGTGATCGCTGACAAAGTCTCTGTTGATCCTTGGGTGTCCTTCGGAACAAACTTCGATTACAATGTTGATCAAAACTTGAACCAGTTCGTTGGTGCCAATGATCTTCAAGTTGGTATCGCCATTCCTTGGGCAATCAACGACACCATCACCGTCTCCGGTTATGGCGCCTACAGCTACGCTTGGGAAAACCTCTTCGGCACAACCCGCCCCAACACCTTCTGGGGTGGCGCCAAAGTTGTCTTCTCGTTCTAATCTGAACGTAGATTCTTAACGAAAAACCCTCTCTGCGAAAGCAGAGAGGGTTTTTTTGTTTAGGGGATGCTTGCGCCATGTGCTGAGCATATCGGTGGGAGGGACGCCTTGCATGAAGGGATAAGTCGGCGGGTTCGGCCAACCGCGGCCTACCAATTGAAGGAGGCTTGCGCCGGGCGCGGAGCGTTTCGAAAAAATGAGGGTAGAGATGCCTCGCCGGGGCGTCCGTCGTTGGAGGAGGGAAAAGTCGGCGGTCCAGGGACTGACGCGCCCTACCCAGAAAGGATGGCTGGCGCACGCCACCCGCCGCCCGTTACCCGTTACCCGCTACCCGCTACCCGCTACCCGCTACTCTTCTACGCCAGGTCATTCCCCTTGAAGGCGTCACGGTTCGTCGAAGAAGATGCGGTTGCTCTCGAGAGTGGCCCCGATGCTCCGGGCGTATTCGGCGAGGGCAATAATGTAATCGGCTTGAGCGCGGAGCTCGTTGGCTTCTGCGGTGGCAAGGTCACGCTGGAACTGGAGGACTTCGAAGGTTGTTGAGGTCCCGCTTGCCAGTCTCGCCTGGGCAGCATCCAAAGTTGCTGCCGCAAACTCCCGGGCCAGACGGCTGGCGTCAATGCGTTTGGAAGTGGTTTCAACCTGGCCTGCGGAATTGTCAGCCTCCACGAGGATGGACTGCTCCAGCCGTTTGAGTCCAATGAGGGCCTGGGCGGTCTGGAGCTTCACAGCTTCCAGGTTTCCTGTGCCCTCGCGGTTGGGAATCGGCACGCTGAAAATCGCTCCCACATTCCATGCGAGATTGCTGTTATCCTGACCTGCAACCCGGGCTAGGCTTTGGGCAAGATCGGAGTCGATGCCATTCAGGCCAAAGCTCCCGACAAGGTCCATCCGGGGGAGGGCTTGGTTTCGGGTGAAGACAATATTGATCTGGCGTTTTTGAATATCGAGCAGAGCTTGCCGGTAATCAGGGCGCAACTCAAATGCACGCGGGAAATCCCGCTCCCGATTGACCGATGGCAGGGCGGGGAGTTGGGGGGCGGATGGAATCACTCTCAAACCAAGGATTCCAATGATTTCGTCTGTGATGAGTTGTTTGAGAAAGTTTTCGTTGTCAGCCACTGCGCGCTCAGCAACCAGGACACGCTCCTCGCGCGAGGCAAGGTCCGCGCGGGCTTGAAGAACATCCAGAGGGGCCATCACACCGATCTCCGCGCGTTTTTCATTATCGGTCACCAATTGAGCTGCCAACTTTCTGGAGCGGACTTCCACCGCAAGATTTTCAATGGCGAAACAAAGTTCGCTGTAGATACGAATACATTCCGTGACGACATTTGTGGCTTCTTGTCGCAGTTGCCAGCCCGAGATCGCCCGGTCGGCCCTCGCAATCCGGATGCTGGCAAGGTTCACATCGGTCCCAAAGTTTTTGAGCAGGGGTTGGACGATGCCGATTCCAAAAAACGTTTCATATCGTGTAAAGTCCGGCACCCTCTGGTTGCTGGTGTCCCAGGACACTGAGGAACCCACATCGTAAGAGAGACCCCAGGGGGTGAGTCCTGTGAGGGCGGAGTCAGCCACGTTTCCCTGACTGCGTGCAAAGAGGTCCGGTGTCGGATTTCCAGGGGTGACTGTGACGTCCTCGAGGTTCGTATTCAAAGTGCGCAACTCCTGATTGTTTTCATCCCGTGTGTAGGACATCTCAAGGATGGGATCAAATTTGCCTGAAGCGCTTTTTTGGAGAGCTTTGGCGATCTTGGGTCCGTAAGCCTGGCCTTGAATACGAAAGTTCTTTTGCAGGGACATGCGAATGGCGGATTGCAGGTCAACCTCCAGGACCTCCGGGGGCTGAGCAAAGGATATGCTGACCGCCAACAAAAATACCAGGGCAGGCAGGCTGATTCGCAAAAAGCCACGGCACACCGTCGCTTGGCTGCGGCTTCTTCTCAGCAGAGTGAAGTGGAGAATTCCCGAGAAGCGTTGCTTCTTAATATGCTCACGCGGGGTGTTGCCGCAGGGCAGGTTCTGGATTCTGCTAGGCTCTCGCATCAAGTCGGCTAAAATCGCCCATATGGGCCGGGATGGCTAGGGCTTTTTCAACTCCGAAATCATCTTTTGGATGGCGGGAGGAAGCGCTTCTCGAAAATCGGCGGGAATGGGAGCTTCGGCTGTAATGGGGGCACCCGTTTTGGGATGTTGAAATGCCAGCTTCCAGGCATGGAGGAGATGACGCGAAAATTCCCCGCGTTTTCCGTAGACGGAGTCTCCAAGCACCGGACACCCCAAGTGCTTAAGATGCACGCGGATTTGGTGGGTTCGTCCCGTGCGGGGTTTGCATTCCACAAGGCTGATGCCATCCATCATTCCAAGCATCCGATATTCGGTGATGGCCTCGCGACCTTTGCCCTCCGAGACGATGGCCATTTTTTGACGGTGAACATGATGCCTGCCGATGGTGGCCTCGATCACGCCGGAGGGTTTGCGCAGGCGCCCTTCGACCGCCGCCACATACGTCTTGGAAACTTTGCGCGCCTCGAAGAGAGAGGAGAGCAGGGCGTGCACCTCATCACTTTTTGCGACAACCAGACAGCCACTTGTCTCTTTGTCGAGGCGGTGAACAATCCCCGGACGTGCCTCCCCCCCAGTGCTGGATAATTGCGTTCCATGGTGCATCAGGGCCGAGACCAAAGTTCCGTGAATATTACCGGCACCAGGATGGACCACCATGCCTGAAGCCTTGTTGACAATGATGAGCCACTTGTCCTCGAACAAAACCTCGAGAGGAAGATCCTCTGCCTGAGCCGAATCCATGGCTCGCGGGGGCGGTTCATTCCAGGCCACTTCATCGCCGGGGCTCAGACTGTCCGAGGCTTTGGCCGGACCTGCGTTCAGTTCAACAAATCCGTCCCGGATGGCGTTTTGAACCCGGGAACGCGAAACACTCTCCAACCGTTCAACAAGAAACCGGTCCAAGCGCAACCCGGCATCTTCAGGGTCCGCAACGAATTTTTGCCCCTCAGAGGTTGGTTCGTTTTCCACAATAATGAGATCCCCGGTTCAGGCCGGGAAGAGAAACGCTGGCAAATCCCGGGAATCCCGGGGGCCATGAATCAAGCAAGGTCGATTTTTTCGCCGTCTTTCAGCGTCACAACAGCCTTTTTCCAGTTCGCGCGGCGGCCGAAGTTGGCGGTCCTTTCACGCTTCTTTTTGCCCGTGAAATTGGCCGTGTTGACATTGGTCACCGTTTTTTTGAAAAGCTGTTCGACAGCCCGCTTGATGTCCAACTTGTTGGCGCGGGGGCTGACACGAAAGGTGTACTGATTGTGTTTCTCAGAGAGAAGGGTGGCCTTCTCGGTGAGGATGATCGTCTGCACGTGGTCGAAGGGCTGATTCATTTGGCGAGTCTTTCGGAGAGGGTTGTGAGGGCGTCCTGAGTGATGACGATTTTGTCGAAAGCAAGGAGTTGCTCGGTGTTCACATCCAGAGCCCGTGCAAGCTGGGCCTGTGCCACGTTGCGGGCTGCGAGGTAGGTTTTCTCATCAAAGGTGTTGGAAACAATGAGAACCTTGCGGGCTTCTTTGACGGTGTCCCCAAGCAGGGTTATAAATTTTTTGGTTTTGGCTTCCGCCACGGCAAAGGTATCGACCACCAGCACGTCGCCCGCAAGAGTGCGCTCACTCAACGCTTTGCGAAAGGCGAGGGTTTTCACTTTTTTGGGAACATTCTTTGCGTAGCTGCGGGGATGTGGGCCGAAGGCGACGCCACCCCCTGACCAAACAGGCGAGCTCTTGTAACCAGCGCGGGCACGTCCGGTTCCCTTTTGGCGCCAGGGTTTCGCTCCACTGAGAGCCACATCAGCCTTTGTTTTGCAACTGGCGGTGCCGCGGCGACGATTGGCCTGAAGGGCCACGACGACATCATGCACGGCTTGCCGGCCTTTTTTGGCATCGGTGATGAGTTCGATGTTCGCCTTCTTGGCGGATTCTTCTGTGAATGGTGTTGCGCTCATAGGTAATGTTTCAGCCGCTCGCAGTGTGCCGGCTCCGGGTCCGAATCGTGACCCAGGTTAAAAGGCCGAATTGGTTCCGCACGGATTGCGAGGGACGGAAATGCTAACGTATCAATACCGGTTGGCAAGGGAAATCAGCAGTTTTTTTGGGATCCAAACCATTTTTCCACGTTCTCAAATCTTGCCTGCAGCGAAAGGATTTTCGGGGGTTTCGGGCAGCCCGGGCTCAAGATCGCACAAAATGTCGGAATTCTCACCTTGACCTCGGCAATCTCGAATTCACCATGGCGTGATGTCAATCGAGGATCCGTATCTCTACATCAACCGGGAGTTAAGTTGGTTGGAATTCAACCAGCGGGTCCTTGATCAGGCGATTGACGAATCCAACCCCCTGCTTGAACGTTTGAAGTTTCTATCCATTGTGAGTGCGAACCTTGACGAGTTTTTCGAGGTGCGTGTTGCTGGCTTGAAGCAGCAGCGTCAGACGGGTCTTTTTGAAACCGGCCCGGACGGGTTGACGGCAACGGAAGCGCTGGAAGCGATTTGTGACCGGGTTCGCCGTATGGTGGATGACCAGTATGCCTGCTGGCGGAACAGCTTGAAGCCGCAGTTGGAGGCCGCAAACATCCGCTTCCACCAATACCCGTCCGTGCCCGTGCGGGAGCGTGAACATTTTGAGGAGTATTATCACCGCAGCATCCACCCGGTGCTCACGCCGCTGGCCTTGGACCCGGCGCACCCCTTTCCTCAGCTCCTGAACAAGAGCCTGAACGTCATCGTGGAGTTGGAGGGCGAAAATCTCAACACGGATGTGGCCATCGTCCAAGTGCCAAGGATTCTTCCGCGCGTTGTTCCGTTTTCTGTCAAAGAGAGCGGGGATGATTTCGTTTTTCTTGGCCATATCATCCAGAACCATGTCGAGAGTCTGTTTCACGGTGTGCGGATCAAGGGGGCACACCTCTTCCGGATCACGCGCAACAGCAATTTGTATTTTGATGAAGAGGAGGCTCTCAATCTGCTTCATGCGATTGAAGCTGAGTTGCGCAAAGTCAATCGCGGGGCGGCTGTGCGGCTTGAGGTGGAGGAAGACTGCCCTCCGGATGTGGTGGATCGCCTTCTCGAAATATTCAACCTCGAGGAGGAGGATGTGTTTCGAATTGACGGACCGTTGAACTTCGTGCGCCTCATGCCTCTGGCGTTGCAGTTGGACCGGCCGGATCTGCGCTACAAGCGCTTCACCGCAAACACGGTCGTCTCGCTTGAGGCCGAGGCGGACATCTTTTTCCACATTCGCAAAGGGGACATTCTTTTGCATCATCCCTATGACAGCTTCCAAACTGTGGTGGATTTTCTAGCGCAAGCCGCCGAGGACCCTCATGTGCTGGCCATCAAACAGACCCTCTACCGGACCAGTTCGGATTCGCCCTTGGTGGCTTCATTGATGGATGCCTCCCGGAACGGGAAGCAGGTCACAGTGGTTATTGAACTCAAGGCCCGCTTTGATGAGGCTGCAAACATCAAATGGGCGAGGATGATGCGTGAAGCGGGAGTGGATGTGGTTTACGGGGTCACCGGGCTGAAAACCCATGCGAAAATGTTGATGGTGGTCCGCAATGAGGGAGACGGGATCCGGCGTTATGTTCATTTGGGGACCGGTAATTATCATCCTTCCACAGCCAAAATTTACACGGATCTCGGGCTCCTGACCTGCCGCCCTGAGATCACCGAAGAAGTCGCCGAAACCTTCAACTGTCTCACCGGAGTCTCGAAATTCCCGGAGATGAAGGAATTGCTCGTGGCCCCTTACAATTTATTTCCGTCATTTATCGCCCTGATCGAAGCTGAAATCGCAAATGCCAAGGCAGGTCTGCCTGCGGGAATCATGGCCAAAACCAATTCCCTGGTGGAAGAGGGGATTATCGCCGCTTTGTACCGGGCCTCGGCCGCGAATGTGCCGGTCCGGCTCCTTGTTCGGGGCATGTGTTCGATCAGGGTGGGGGTTCCCGGGGTGAGTGACAATATCGAGGTTCGCAGCCTTGTTGGTCGATTCCTTGAGCATAGCCGAATCTACCGTTTTGAAAATGCGGGTGAGCCCAAAATCTATCTGGGCAGCGCCGACTGGATGCCACGCAACCTTTTTCGACGCGTGGAAACGGTCTTCCCCATCGTGGCTCCCGGCGCGAAGGCGCATGTCGAGGAAATTCTGGCCTGGTTCTGGCGCGACAATGTCAAAGCCAAAGTCATGCAGCCGGATGGCACATACACCCCTCTCCAGAACGGGGCGCTTCCTTTTGACGCACAAGCCGAATTCGTGGCCGATGCCCAGCGCCGCCGCAAAAAGAAGACGGTCCTCGAATAACGCACGGACCTCGCAGATGGATTGTCATACCCCCCGGGATTCCGTTTGCCCAATAATAACACCTCCCTTAAAGCTCAGATTTCAGATCCTACGTTTTTTGGAGCAATCGCTGCCGCTGCCTGTTTTATGGGTGCTCCTTTGGCCTGCTGCGGCGACTCATGCGATGAGCCACGTGTGCCGATCACGTTCCCGGGATTGGAGCAAGGTCGCTCCCTTTTTGCGCCCATCAGGATCCGTTTTTCTGTGGCGGTGGCATTCTCTGACTCAATTTATTCAGACCCAGAGTCTGGCCGTGTGGCCGGACCGGCTTGTCACTCCTCGCTGGCGCCACCGTGTGAACGTGGAAAACCTTCCTGCTCTCCTTGCCTTGAAGGTCGAGGGGGTTCCGATGGTCATGGCGACCCTTCATACTCAAAGTGCGACGCTGTTTCGGTATATTCTCAGGTCGCACGGAATTCCTGCTGCCACCTTCGTCCTGAATGCTGAGGGGCACGACAAGAAGACCAGCCGGAGAGACGCGCTCTTGGATGAACAGGTCGGGCTGGTCGGAACACCCAACCTTTTCGACATCCGAGAGCTCCGGGCAGCTATGCGGTTTCTGCGGAGTGGAGGATGTTTGATCATCGCTTGTGATACCCGGCCTGCGCAGCGCTTGATGGTTCGTACTCCGCAAGGCGGATTCACGATGGCCTTGGGTCCGTTGCGCATGGCCCGCTCCACGGGGGCAACCGTATTTCCAGCCATCGTTTTTCATGAGCAACAGTGGCGCGTGACAGTCCATATCGGGAACCCATTGAATATCCCGGAGGCGGCCAGAGGTGGTGACGTTTCGGTTTTCCAATCCGCCTGCGAGGAATTCACACATTCCGTTTTACCCATCATTGCAAAATACCCGGCTCAGATGGATCCCGCCCACGTGCATTCCTGGAGTCCATGCTGATCCCCGGAACTCAGATCTCCTAGTATATCAAATGACAAATCCCTTGGCTCGCTTGCTTGAAAATTCTTCTGTCGCAGTGACGGGACTGGGGGCATTCAGTGCAGCTGGAAATACTGCTGAGGAATGCTTCCAGCGGGCTGTGCAGGGGGTGCCCTTGTCCCAAGTTTATGAGCGTTACGAACTGTCCTTCGTTGCCTGCGCCGCGCCCCGGATCGATCCCGTTCCGAAAGAGTTTCGCATGGCGCGCAACATGGACCATTCTGCGCAAATGTCGCTGACAGCAGCCAGGGAGGCTTGGCAAAATGCCGGGCTGGCGGGGGTCGACGTTCCAGCGGAACGCATTGGGGTTTTTGTGGGTTCATCCCGAGGACCGGGGGAACTCTGCCTGGCTTCGAGCAGGCCAGCCAGCCTGAGAAGGCCTTTGCCCAGCCTCGCAGCAAACACCACCATCGGGTGCCTCAGTGGTGCCGTGGCACAGTTTCTGGGTGCCAGGGGACCTTCAATGGCCGTCTCCGCCACCTGTGCGTCTTCAGCCCATGCCATCATCCTTGCCGCCCAGCAGATCCTGCTTGGGACTATTGACGTTGCCGTCGTCGGCGGCTGCGAGGCCCCGCTGATTCCCTCGATTTTAACGCAATTGAGTGCCGCCGGTATTCTGGGGACGCATGCCGACCCAACGGGCGTGTGTCGGCCGTTTGCCGCATCCCGGAATGGAACCGTGCTCGGCGAGGGCGCCGCATTCCTTGTTCTGGAATCTTCACACTTTGCCCGCAGTCGCCGTGCGCAGAACCTCGCCTTTCTCGCCGGTTGGGCAGCCGGATCGGATGAAATCACGCGCGCTGGAATGTCCGAAAAGTCCGGTAATCTCAAACGAAACATGCTCGCGGCCTTAGAACTTGCAGCCATCTCCGCTCACGACATTGGATACGTTCATACGCACGGAACAGGCACACTGCTCAACGACCGGCTGGAGGCCAACGCATTAATGGAAGTATTTCCCAAGGGCGTGGCTTGCTCTTCGACAAAACCGATCACCGGTCATTGCCTGGGAGCATCAGGTGCCTTGGGGGCTGTTTTTGCTATCAAAGCCATGGAGCAGGGCCTGCTTCCCCCCAGTGCCAACAGCCAGCCCATGGATCGTGACTTCGAATTGGACTTGATTCATTCCTGCGCCCGCCCGGCCCGTCCGGTGGCAGTGATGGTCAGTTCCTCGGGTTTCTGGGGAACCAATGTGCAATTGATCTTTGAAAAATGTTCGTGAATGCTGGAAGCCTTTTCCACCAAAGGCTATGGCTGAATAAAGACAGGGTAGGGTCCCACATCGAGCGATAGCTTTCCTTCGTTTGAAGCCAGCTCACGGGTGTTTCCCACCATGTCAAAAATCATGGCTTTGGGATGGGACCACGGAATTTCCAGTTTTGCGGGACCGACAGTGTTCCATGCGACAACAACCTCGGGGGCACCGGGCCGGGAGTGATCCGGGTTGTAACGATAGGCAAAGGTGTTGTCTGAACCGTCGCTGATGGCTCCGAGTAATTTGGGGCTGGGCAGCCGTTTGATGAGGTTATGAATCGCATGGGCCGATGGGCGCCATTCAAGGGACCCGCGTTCCAGGATGCCACTGTTGAAAGAGTCGGTGTCGTGCAAACTCATGAGGTGAACTCTGGGAACCCCCAGACGCATGGCCCACAAATACTGACGAACGATGTAAGCGGCCTGCATTTCTTTGGTGACACAAAACTCGGAAAATTTTTCCGGCATTTTGAGAGTTCCGCCCGCAGCCTGAGTGAGAGGAAAACCGAGTTCCGTGAACCAAATCGGTGTCTGATCCGCGCCGCCTTTGGCAAGGATTTCGCGAAGAGTCACCATGTTTTCCGACATGGCGCGAGGCCCCCATTTTTTGATTTTGAACATCTCTGGCGGTGCCCCCTGCATATACGGGTGGGTACTGAGGATATCGTAGAGCTTGTGAATTTTCGGGTGACGGTCCGTGACTCCTTGAATAAACGGCACATCCGCAACAATGGGTCCGCCGCCGCCCGTGGAGAATGCGGCAATTTTGACCGTGGGGGCCCACTCGCGGATCTTTGGTGCGACGGCTTCCAGAACCCTCCCATAAAGAGCGATCCGCTCTGCAAGCACCTCGGCGCGAGGTTCCCGGTCGGGGATCATGTAATGAAAATTTGGCTCGTTCAGGACTTCGACCACCGCCACCGGGCTTTTTAATCCTGTGCCTGAAAAGTAGGAACCTTCCGGCCCGTAGGTTTTGAGAAATTCCTGCATGGCATCCACGTAATCAGCCACAAAGGCCTCATCACTTTCAAAGTCCGGACGCTTCCATCCACGCTGCTTCTCATGACGTTGGGCGTTCACCACCGTGTAGAGGACTTCCATGTCATTTTTCGCTGCGGTTTTTAAAGCCTCTTCCGATTCCTTCCACGGGCCGGAGAGCCGGACAACACGAACTCCCATCTTCAGAATTTCGTCGCTGGCCCGTTGGAATTCGCCCCCCCAGGCATAAAGTCCGTAAACCGGATATTTTTCGGGTGGCATGGCAAGGATACGATCCATCGGCGGAAGGTTCTGAGCGCCCGCCTGCCATTTGTGGGATTCCATGGAGTTGTCCGGAACCTGCTGGAAAAAATCACCCAAGGATGGAGGTGGTTTCTGGGCACATAACGTCATGACCGGAAGAAGAGCCGCTAAAATGCAGATATTTTTGGAATGGCGTGGATTCATTGGGGCGGGGTGTTTGGAATTCAGCAGGATGTGGAGATAGGGCTGATGCGGGATTCAAAGCTATCCGCAATCGCGGCGCGGCCGGTTTCCCGGAGACGGTGTGGGTAGCCATGATTTTCCCTGGCATGCAGTGAACCTCCCTCTGCCAACACTGTGTCCAGTGGATCATGCCCCGTGGAGGAGGTGGCAAGCATTTCTCTTCGCCAGTCCAGGAGAATTCGGCGTCCTTGAACCAATAATTCCTGCTCACCTGAGGCGAGATCCCTGAGTTCATGCGGATCACTCTCAATGTGAAAAAGCATCTCCGGCGGAAAGTCGTGCCAGGCATCATGCCACGTGCGCAAATACAAATACTCTCCCCAGCGCACCCCGCGTTGGACACACCAGGCTCCCTGAGAGAGTACCAGGCTCTCGCGCCCTTTTGAAATGCCTTCACGAAAGGCTGGTGCAAAACTGCACACGTCCGCAGCATCCATCGACCCGCCGGCGAGTTCCACGGCGGTGGCCGCAACATCGAATTGATAATGCAAAGCGGTGTCCACCCGTCCTGATTGAAACTCCGTCACACCCGGCCACCGGATAATAAGCGGCACGCGGCAGGTGATGTGATCAGCCGTCTGATGATCTCCATAAATGTTCAGCTCTCCCAGGTTTTCCCCATGATCTGCTGAAATAATGATCGCCGTGTTTTCGAGTTGGCCGGTCTCTTCAAGCACCTTAATGACTTTTCCCAAATATTCGTCGGCGTAACGAACCCCGGTGTCATAACCGTCAAAAATTCGCCGTGCTTCCTTGAACGAGTCAAGCTTCCAGGGCTGTCGGGGCAACTCACGATCTTTGAGATAAAGTGGCACCTCATCCGAATAACCCATCACCTCGCGGGCGCTGTGCGGCCCACACCCCTGCCAGTGCGATTGGCGGAGGTCCTCGGAATACCAGTCAGGGAGGGGTTCCTCCGAGAAGGGGTTTCCATACGAGGGGGGGACCCGGTAGGGCGTGTGCGGATCCCAAAAATTGAGGTGCAGAAACCAAGGCTGTGACCCCGCATCCCGACCACAAATCCAGTCCCTTGCCATGGGGAAAATATTTTCTGCCGATTCACTTCCGCCCAGACCGGAATTATAAACCTCCTTAAAACCCGCGTACCAATGCCAGGCACTGTGCCGTTCCCCGAAGGAACTGATCGTGGCCGTATGATATCCCAGTTTCCTGAACCGGGATGGCCATGAATTTTCCCCATACCAATCGCGAAAGCCTCTGTCCGGGCCTTGCGGAAAGGGTTGGGCAGCGACACCGCCATGATTCACCACCCCCGAATGAATGCCGAACAACCCGGAAAACAAGGCCGTGCGACTTGGCAAACAGGGCGCGTCCGAGGTGTAACAGTTCGTAAACCGGACGCCCTCGGCCGCGATGCGATCAATGTTCGGGCTGGTGGAGCGATGGTATCCATAACACCCCAGATGGTCAGGCCTCAGCGAGTCGATGTCCACATAGAGGACATTCACGGACTCACTCCCGTCAAAGGTTCGGAGGTCACAACGCTCCAGATCACTTCCTGAACCGCCTTCACCAGAGCTGCATCTTTTTCCGCGTCGAACTGGTATCCCTCCGCACTCAGTCCCATCGGGCTTTGCCCGCTCAGCACGGTAAAGATTGTCGTGCCGGAAATCAGATTGCCCAAGACGCCCTTGTTATGGGGCATGGGATTAAAATGTACCGGATCGGCATAGACAATGTTGATGCCCCGCGAAAGCTGTTTGTCACTGTTCCAGCCGGGCACCATGGAGGGATCCCTGGCCAAAAGCTCTTCCAGTCCCGGAAGCGAGCCGTCTTTGATTTTTTTATCCAAAACAAAAAGCACCTCACCCACTGGAATAAGACGAATCGGGTGCTTCAAATCAGGAAACTTTTTCGCGGCTTCCTCCAGCACCCGCTTGTAGTAGCTGCGGTTCCCGCCACTCCGCGCAGCCTCTTTGCTGGTGTCATCCACCGAGGCGGTGTATGGGGTGCTCCACACCGCAGAATAATCGATGTCCGTGGCCTTAACCGCCTCACCCGCCTCACTGCCTCCCGGCACTTTGGGCCGACGCGGCCAGGTCTGGTAAATGTAAAACTTCACTTCCGGATTCTTCTTTAAGGCAAACTCAATAAACGCTGAGACGGCCTCCAACTCATCATGCAGGGAAGACCCCACAAAAGGTTGCAATACGACCACATCCCACTCGTGATTGGCAAGCGCGGTGTCATACCGCCCGAACTTCCAGGTTGCGGGGTCGGTGGTGTGATAATTCACAACCGGAGAAAACGTGTCTCCATCCGGCACACTCGTCTCCCAAGCCACCCACTTTTGACCCGGTTCGCTTTTGTAGTTCCAATGACGGAGGAGACTCTTTCCCCCGGAAAGCTGACTCCCGAACTGCAAATCAATCCCCCGCTGCTTGAACAACCCATGGACCCGATCCAGCGTCGTGCTTGCCGTGAGACTGTTCCCGATAAAATACACAGACAACTGCTTCTCCTCCGCCCGAAGCCCCCCCGGCAAAAAAACCGAAAACAAACCAAGGACACACAGAGAGCGGCAAACATTAGGGAGGTTCATCCTCCAAAACTTGCACAAACTCAGAGAGGATGTCAATCATTAATCAATCGCTTGATTATTCGTTTTCAGAGCCTTTCAAAAGCAATCCCTTCACTCGCTGAACCAGCGTATCGCTTGGACCGTTCATTGACTTTTCCCCTGAAAAGCCCGGCCCCTTGTGAGTCCGAATTCCCCATTCACGCGCTACAACTGTAGCGCGTGAACGGGTGAAAAAAGCTGACAGGAGGAGGAAGGGGGGCTTAGTGAAGGCCGCCTTGGGGCGTCTTCAGACGGATGGAGTGGTGGAGGCGCGGAGGTGGAGGCGGGGTTCGATGGTGGTGGTGGGAACGGGCGCGCCTTTGATGAGAGCTTCAAGGGTTTCCACGGCAAGGCGGCCACGATCCAAAAAGCGTTGGGAAACGCTGCTGAGGGGAACGATACACAGTTCGTCGAAAGGGGCATTGTCAATGCCGATCACTTTCACGTCACCGGGAACTTTGCGGCCCGCACGGGTGAGTTCATTGATGGCGCCGAAAGCCTGGGCATCGCTTTGAGCGCTCACACCATCAAACAGCACGCCTTGTTGCAAGGCGGCTCGAATGGCATTTTCCCCGGCCGTTGCAAGGAAACCCTCCCGCCCTTTCATGGGGATGATCAGCTCATTTTCCACAAGGAGACCGCCACGGGTTAGAGCGGCGCGATGCCCCTCTTCCCGGGAAGAGAGGACCGAAAGGTGGAGAATGCGGGTGCAGCCCGATGCGATAAGATGCGTGGTGGCAGCGTCCGAGAGGGCCGCATCTGCGATCCCGACATTCACGATGTCGGGATGGAGCGGGCCGTTATAAATGGTGACGATGGGCAGTCCATTCGCCTGGATGGCGACCAGTTCCTCAGAGAGTTCCGGATGATTGACACCGGTGACGATCAGTCCGTCCACGCGTCCCGCGTGAAGGCTTTCGCGCTTGCGGAGAAAGTCCGGGGCATCCGTAAAAAATTCGAGGGTGATGCGTTGAGACCGTTCTCCTGTCGCGCGGGAGATGCCATCCAGCAAGCGTCCAACGATTCCACTGCCCTGCGAATTTTGTGAGTGCACAAACACCGCGATGGCATTCTGACGGCCCTCGAACAGCGAGATGGCGCTGAGGTTTTTCCGGTAGCCCATTTTTTCTGCCGTGGCCCGGATCTTGCGCTCAAGAGGGGGACGTACGCCCGTGGTCCCCAAACGATCATTCAGCACTTTGGAGACCAGCGAGATGGAAACATCCAGTTCTTTGGCAATATCTCTGAGAGAGGACATTTGAAAAACATTAACCATTATTTGATGGGCCACGCCAACAAAAGCACCAACTGTCTCAGGATGGGCTTGCGAAGCAGAGCGTTCACAGTTAGGAAGCTCCCATGCCTGAGACCCCGATCACCACGCTCTTCCTCGATATCGGAGGAGTTCTTCTCACGAATGGGTGGGACACGGCCCTTCGCAAAAAAACAGCCGAACACTTTGGAGTGGATTATGTCGAACTCGATCACCGGCATCGCGTGACCTATGACACGTATGAAGAAGGCAAAATGACGCTTGAGACGTATTTGCGTCAGATCATTTTTTATGAGCCGCGGGATTTTACGGCGGAGGACGTCACGAACTTCATTTTGGAGCAGGCGAAGCCCTATGAGGAGACCATCGGTCTGGTTAAAAAATTAAAGGCGGTTTACGGATTGCGGGTTGCGGTTGTGAGCAATGAGGGGCGGGAGATTGCGGAGGACCGGATCCGGCGTTTTCATCTCAAGGACTTTGTGGATTTTTTTGTCGTTTCGGCCTTTGTGCATTTTCGGAAGCCGGACCTTGATATTTACCGATTGGCGCTGGATGTGGCGCAGGTCCACCCCGGGCAGGTCGCCTACATTGAGGACCGACCGTTGCTGTGCGAAGTGGCCGCCACCCTGGGTATCCAATCCGTGTTGAACTGGGACCCGGCAGAGACCCGAAAAAAACTCGGTGAACTGGGGTTGACGTTATAACCGTGCGGTTGATATGAGATTTGCATTGCAAGTTGGCGCGGGATGGTGCGTCTTAATGGGAATTATCTGAATATGAAAAAGTCATCATGGATTGTGGTTGCCTGTGTGGCAATGGGAGCGCTTGCTGCGTGCCAGCCAGAGCAAGAAGAGGCACCTCCCGGCGGCAGAAGCCGTTATGGATATCAGGGGACGACCACGGATTCCGGATTTGTCACTCCAACCCCGACACCTGACCCCTCAGCCACCGAGGCCGTGGTCACGGCCCCGCCGACTCCCACCCCCACGCCGGATGCTTCCATCGCCGCACCTCCGACCCGCGACCTTCCTTACGCAACCCCCGTGCCCGGCAAACCAGGATTTGTGACCAGCCCCCATGCGGCTTATGCCGGCTATGTGGACGTTCGGGGATTTCCTCCCGGGACGGAGGTGAAATGCCCTTACACCAGTAAGATCTTTTTGGTGCCCTGAGAGCCATTGCGATTTTTGGACCGGGTCTGATCGGAGGTTCCCTCGGATTGGCGCTCGAAAAAACGAGCCCGGATGTGCCACTGAGGTTTTGGGCCCGCCCTGCTTCTGTGAAGAAAACCCAGAGGGCCTTTCCGTCTGCCGTGGTGGGCAGCCAGGCTGCGGATATCGCACGTGATGCTCAAATCCTTGTTTTTTGTTGTCCTGTGGGCGCCATGGAGGCTCTGGCCAACGAGGTTGCGGGTGCCATCGCTGACGATGCCCTTGTGACCGATGCCGGCAGCGTGAAAGCTTCTGTGGTTGGAACAATGGAGCCAATCTTTGGCGGTCGGTTTGTCGGCGCGCATCCCATGGCCGGCTCCGAACAATCCGGCATCGAATTTGCAAATGCCGGACTCTTTAAAGGAGCGACGTGCGTTCTCACCCCCACCACAAAAACCACAAAAGCGGCCTTGAGCGGGATTTCAGATTTTTGGACTTCGGTGGGATGCAGAAATTTGGTGGTCAGCCCTGACGAACACGACCGGCTCGTCGCGAGATCCAGTCATCTACCTCATGCGATCGCTTCGATTTTGGCGAAATCCGTTGAGGGGTCCCTTCCTGCTGCTCTTGCTGTCACAGGAAGCGGCTTCAGGGACACGACCCGCGTGGCAGCCGGTCCTCCCGCCATGTGGTCCGAAATCTTTTTGGAGAACCGCCAGGAAGTCCTCGCTTCGCTCAAGGAATTGAACGGCGAAATGGAGGTCTTTGCCAATTTGCTGGAAACGGCAGACCGCACGGGTTTGGAAAAATTTCTTTTGCAAGCGAGAGATGTGAGAAAGGATTTGGAATGAGCGAGGACCAGATCAAAGTGCGGCGGGGTGTGCCGTTTGAAGGGGAAATCACCGTGCCAGGTGACAAAAGCATTTCCCACCGTGCCGTCATGCTGGCCGCTCTTTCGAATGGGCCGTGCAAGATCTCAAATTTCCTTGAGGGAGAAGATTGCCGCAGCACGCTGAGTGTGATGGAGCAACTTGGGGTCAAAGTCGACAGGGAGGCCGATGGCGAGGTGATCATCCATGGTTGCGGGGGCCACTTTCAAGAGCCAGCTGCCGACCTGGATTGCGGAAATTCAGGAACCACCATGCGCTTGCTCTCCGGGATTCTTGCCGCTCAGCCCTTCCGGAGCCGTCTGGTGGGCGATCCTTCGTTATCCAAACGCCCCATGCGACGTGTGATCGAACCCCTGGCCAGGATGGGAGCTAACCTTCGTGCCGAGGGAGACGGCGGTGCGCCGCCCCTGGTCGTGGAGGGAGGCTCACTCAAAGCCGTGGCGTACGAAACCCCGGTCGCGAGTGCCCAGGTCAAAAGCGCAATTCTTTTTGCCGGCTTGTTCGCCGAGGGAATCACCACGGTCACCGAACCATCCGCGAGCCGTGATCACACGGAGCGGATGATGAATTATTTTTTGGTTAAACTGCGGCGCGAACAACTCAAGGGCGCCGATGACGGAAAGGGTGTCACCGGGGGGCTGAGTTCCAAAATCCGCGTCACCCTGGCCGGCAAGCAGAAAGTGGAGTCCAGGGATTTTAAGGTGCCTGGAGATATCTCAAGCGCCGCATTCTGGTTGGTGGCCGCAGGAGCCCGTCCGGGATCCCGTCTCCTCGTCAAAGACGTTGGCCTGAACCCCACACGCACCGGCATTCTGGCCGTGCTTGTGAGGATGGGCGTGAGGGTGAGGGAAGTGGTGGAAATCAGTGACCAGGGCGAGCCCTTTGGATTGGTGGATATCCGGGGAGCAGCACTCCGGGGCACCACCATCGGGGGAGCCGAAATTGCCAATGTGATCGATGAGTTGCCAGCCATCGCTGTAGCGGGAGCGCTCGCGCAAGGAACAACAGTCATCCGCGATGCCGCAGAGTTGCGCGTCAAAGAGACAGACCGGATTGCTGCCATCGCTTCAAATTTGCGTGCCATGGGAGTGACCGTGGAAGAAAGTCCTGATGGGATGACAATCACCGGAGGTGCAAAATTAAAGGGGGCGAAGTTGCCAAGTTTTGGAGATCACCGGATCGCCATGGCGTTTGCTGTGGCCGGCCTGTTCGCTTCTGGCAAGACCGTTATTGAAAACACGGACTGTGTGAAGACCTCTTATCCGGATTTCGAAAAAACCCTGAAGATCTTTCAAAAAGGTGCCAGTCGTCCACGCGGCAGTGTGCGAGTATTCAGCGGGGTCGGCCGGTTGCCGGACACGGCGGAGGGATGAGCTATGGTGTGTCGAGTCATCGCAATTGACGGCCCCGCAGCCTCCGGCAAAAGCACGGTTGCAAAAAGACTGGCCCAAAGGTTGGGTTTTGCGTGGGTGAATTCCGGGGCCTTTTATCGTGCGATCACCTGGTGGCTTCTCAAGGAAAGCCCACGCGGCCTGGACGAAAGCTCGGCAAGGGAGGTGCTTTCGCGCACGGGTTTATCCGCAGGGTTCGAGGGCAACATCGCCAGATTGCTTATTGATGATATCGATCCCTCTGCGCACCTGCGTGAGCCCGAGGTCAATGCCCATGTCTCCCCGGTCTCCCAATTGGACGTTGTGCGGGCAGTGCTCTCCGGCCAATTCCGTGCCCTTGCAGCAACCAGGAATTGTGTGATCGAGGGCCGCGATATCGGGTCCTGTGTGTTTCCACAAACCCCCCACAAATTCTACATCGATGCCAGCCCCGAAGAGCGTCTTCGGCGGAGGGCGGCGGAGGGAGAAACAGACCGCATCGCCGAGAGAGACCGCATGGACTCACAGCGTGCCATAGCCCCCCTGATTGCCGCGGATGATGCCATCATCATTGACACCACCCACATCGGCATTGAGAAGGTCATCGAGCTTGTGCTCGCCCATTTGAAAGAAACCGGTATCACCGCTCCAGAGGGATGAATATTATTTATAACATCTTCTATAATCTGGCGAAGTTTGTCGCGAGGTTTGCCTTCTCCATGAAAGTCATTCACCCGGAACGAATGATCGAATCCGGTCCACTGATCCTCGCCGTGAATCATGCCAGTTACTTTGATCCTCCCCTGGCAGGTATTTGTTCGCGCCGGGCCGTGCATTATCTTGCCAGAAAAAGCCTGATGGACTGGCCGTTTTTTGGACCGCTATTTCCTGCCATGAACGTCATTCCCGTCGAGCGGGATGGCAATGACATGTCCGCTCTCCGGGGGGTGATCCGCAAAATCAACCAAGGGGAGGGTGTGGTCCTTTTCCCGGAAGGCACGCGCAGTCGAGATGGATCGCTCGGTGAGGCCAGAGGGGGGATTGGGCTCGTCATTGCAAAAACGGGAGCGACCGTTCTGCCCATGCGCATCTTTGGCAGTTTTGAGGCATTTCCTCGGGATGCGGCCCTCCCGCGACTCTCTCCGATTACGGTCTCCATTGGGGAGCCCCTCCGGTTTTCGAAAGAGGAACTTGCCGGAGGTGATCGGGAAACCTATCAACGTCTGAGCGACCGGGTGATGGCATCGATCGCCGCGCTGAAGCCGGTCTCATGACTGATTTCCTTGAGGAGGTGTCCGGCCGGGTGGTCCTTGGCGATGGCGATCTCAGCACCACACTGGAGGCCCACGGCATTACCCCGCCAGCACTTAGAGAGGAGCTTAATCTTTCCAATCCTGAGGCGGTCACCGAGGCCCATCTTAAGTTTATTCATGCGGGAGCAGAAGTCCTACGAACAAACAGCCTCCACGCCAGGGCCTATGAACTGGCGGCCCATGGTTTGGAAAACCGGTTGAGCGAGATGCACTGGCTGGCCGCCCAGCTCGCGAAGTCGGCTGCGCGTGGGACCGGAGCCTTGGTTGCGGGGACACTTGGTCAGGAGGAAAACGGGACATCAACGGCCTACCAGGCACGTGTGGGGGCTCTTCTTGATGGCGGGTCCGATCTTATTTTTTTTGAGAATTTCACGAGTCTTGACGAATTAGTCATGGCTCTCCAAGTCAAGCACTCCCTGCACCATTGCCCCGCCATCTGCTCCCTCGCTTGGGACTCTCAGGCCGATTTCGCAGAGGCCTTTCGAGTTCTGGAGAGTGAAGGCGCTGACGTTATTGGCGGACCGTTCCTGAGCGTCTTCCCAATGATGTCAGGACACTCCGGCCTGCCCTTCGTCATTTTGGCTTCTGAGGGAGACAGCTCCCGGCATCAGGCGTTTAACCCGGATGCCTATGCCGGAATTGCTGCTGATATCAACCTCGCTGGCGGTGGAATCCTCTTTGGCGGCGAAGGCATCACAGCAATGCACATCGCTAGGGCAAACGGGGTCATTAGAGAATCGGAGGGCTCCTAACAGAGCCAACCCATCATCGAAGTGAAGAAATCATCCAAATCCAATCGGGAAAAGTCGCCCACTCTTGCTCCCTCACACCTCCTTCCTACTGGCTGACGTATGCTTGAAACGGCTCGCCAGCCATTATCATGACGATCACCCGAAAAATTTTTCTCACGGCATTGCTCTCGGCTGTTTTCACAGGAGCCTTGGGCTTTGTGGCGGTCGTCTCTCTTGATGCTTTGCTGAATAGCTTTCGCGATCGTGCCAAGCAGCGATTGACGCTCCTCCATCTTGGGGAAGCGCTGGATGTGCTTCAAGATGCTGAAACTTCGCAGCGCGGGTATCTGATCACAGGCGATGCCACTTACCTGGAGCCCGCTGTCAATGCGGCGTCCCGGATGAAATCAGCATTCCAGGCGATTCGCGAAAGTTCACACGATGTCGAAGTGACACCATCCATCGACGCTTTCGAATCCATCGCCGCAGCAAAACTTGATCATATCAACAGTTCGCTTCACATCGCGAAGACACAGGGCCTCGAAGCCGCGAGAGCTTTTGTGGGAGTCGGAGAAGGAAAAATCATGATGGATAAAGCCCGCACAAAAGCTGCCGAATTGGTCGCAATCCATCGTGGTGTCGCTGAAGAAGTCAACAAACAGGCGGAGGTTCTTTCCAAGCAGATTCGAACGGGACTGCTTGTCTCCGTGCCGATTGCGATGATCGGATTTGTAGCAGTCGCTTATCTTTTGGGCACAAGCCTGGCACAACCCATTCGGGAGATGGGCACCGCAGCAGGAAAGATCTCCCATGGAGAACTCCAAAACCCCTTCCCAACATTTCCAGGGAGAAAAGATGAGGTTGGCGAACTGGCCTCGGCTCTCGAGTTGATGCGCTTGGCGCTGATCGAAGATCATGGGTTGCTCCTTGCCCGTAATGTCACACTCAGTGCTCTGAATAATCGATTGGAGGAGGTGACCCGCGCCAAATCGGAGTTTCTTGCCATGATGAGCCATGAGGTCCGCACGCCTCTCAATGGCCTCCTGGGCTACTCTGATCTCCTGGCGGGGACAGAGTTAAGCCCCACGCAATCCGAACATCTGGAAATCATCCGTCACAGTGGCAGGTCCTTGCTCAGTGTTCTGAATGACATTCTGGATTTTTCCAAAATCGAGGCAGGCAAATTGGACATCGAAAACGAATCCTTCAGTCCCGGGCGTGTGGTGGCGGAAATTTGCAAATTATATGTGCCTCTTGCCGCGGAAAACGGCACAAGCATCGTTTTCCACCATGCTGACGCTCTCCCGCCAGCGGTCTGTGGTGATGCCACAAGACTCAGGCAGGTTCTTTCCAATCTGATTTCCAATTCCATCAAATTCACACGGACCGGGACAATCACGGTCACTGCAGCAACCTCCCACGATGGAAAAACCCTCACTTTTTCCGTGGCTGACAATGGAATCGGCATCCCCAAGGAGAAAATTCCATCTCTATTTCAATCCTTTGATCAATTGGACGTCTCCACTTCCCGCAAATATGGAGGGACCGGACTGGGCCTCGCAATCTGTCGTCGCCTTTGCGAACTCATGGGCGGCTCGATCAGGGTCAATCCCGACGTTATGGTGGGTAGCGAGTTTTTATTCACCATTTCGGTCGGACAATCATCAACCGCTGACCTGGCAAAATCCGACACGGTCTTGCCTGTAAAAAATTGCATCCAGGATTTCGACTTCTCCCCCCTGAGATGCCTCATTGCCGAAGATAACCCGGTGAACGCCTCTCTGCTGCGTCATCATTTGCGAATCCACGGAATCGAAGTTTCCGTGGTCACCGACGGACAGTCGGCCAGCACCACAGTGTCGGATGTGATCTTCATGGACGTTCAAATGCCGGTTATGGATGGCCTCGAAGCAACCAAAATTATCCGGGCGAGGGAGACCATGGGATCTCACCGGACCTACATCATCGCAGTTACTGCGGAAAGCCTCCCCGAAGAAACCGCGAGGTGTCGGGAGGCGGGAATGAACGACCTCTTGCAAAAACCCTTCCGTCCCCGGGACCTGGAGGCCGTTTTGGCGACTTTCTGTGCATTTCACAAAGCCAGGAACCTCCAAAGCTAAGATTTGAGACTATGGGATTTTGGGACAAACAGGACAAACGCTACACACAGGCTCGATCGGCACTGATTTTTTCAGTCGTTGCGGTGGGTGTGTCCGCGGTTCTTGTTGCTGCGATTGTGATGATGACCGCACGCAAACAATCCCAGCCAAGGAAGAACACTATTGAAATGAGCGCGGAGGCCGTCGAGGTGCCGATGCCCACGCCACGCCCTGCAGATCTCAAACAGGCCAGAATTTCGGCGTGGCAGGAGCAGTTGTTAACAAGCGTGCAAGAGAATCATTGGCCGGAAGCAGAGGTCCTGGCCCGGCAAATCCTGAATGAAGACCCGGAAAACGGCACGGCGTGGGTTGCTTTGGCTCAAGCTCAATCGCAAACCGGACGGGAACAGGAGGCGATGGATTCGTTGTCCAGAGCCCTTTCCGATCAAGAATCCGCACCCTATGCCCTCTACCTTCGCTCCACGTTGCTTCGCAAAAACGGTGATCTTCAATCGGCCATTGTCGATCTTGAGCGGGCTTCGGAACTGGATCCTGGCAGCATTGCTATATGGAACATCTTGTTGCTCGCAAAAATTGAGGCCGGACGCGATCAAGAGGTGCGGAATATTATCCTTGGCTATGTCAAAGCCGGAATACCTTCTCAAGAGTCACGGTGGCTCCTGCCTGCTGCGGCTATGGCATTAAAAGACGAGAAACCCGGTCTTGCAGCCAGGTTTTTCGAGGCCTTCGAGCAAATCTCATCCGCGTCCCTGTCGGCAGAACTTCTCGCAGATCCCATCTTCGATCCCTACCGGGACGAGGAGCGATGGAGACACCTCTTTGCAGGAAGCCGCAAAAACGAGCAGAAGACTTCAGAGCGACCCGGCACGTCTCCGGCGGCCGGCCAGTGAAACACCGAGACCGCCTGCAAGAATCAGGAGAGCCGTGGAGGGCTCAGGAATAAGAAGGACTGCCCCCGTGGCGACCATGTCCATATCGTTGGAGAAGGGAGAGTTTTGCGGGAAAAACGTATTGTTATTCCAATCCAGAAGTTGTGCCCCATTGGCTGCTGTCACATCCTGCCCAAAAACGGTATAGCCGTAAAACAACGTTCCAACACTCGCAAAGCTTGTTGTTTGGATAAGCGCTCCTGCGATCCCTTGAGGACCTATGGCTGGATTGTTTCCCCAATCCAGACCGGTTGTTGGAGTCGCCCCGCCGGTGCCGGTACCGTTGCGGTAAACGTCGTAGTTGAAAGTGCCCGTCAGATTGGCGGTCCCATAGCTGTCATCCCCGACTTCGATAATCTTATCAGCAAAACTGGTGGGCACCCCGAACTGATTGATTCCTGTGATGAGCGCGACTTTGAACCCGCCCCGTGTGCCGGAATTTCCTCCACGCTCAAAGACCGCAAAGGATTGCTCGGGCGCGACATTTGCGCCGGAAGCAAAAACAAAATCCATGCGCTCGATGTTTGATGAAACATTTTCCACCGAACTTGTATTGACGAATAGGTTTTCGGTGCCCGTGTATAAATTTTTCGATGTGAACAGGGCATCCATGGTTTCGTGATAGACCCCGTTCACCACACGAGTTGAGCCGTTCGATGGCGCAGTGGCTGGCGAATTGCTCGAAGAAACGAAGGAATTCCACGCTGTTGTGACATTGGCGTTTGTGTTCGGAAACGCCGGGGTTGGGAGTGGAGGTGAACCTGAACCATTGTTTCGACGGACATAGACCACCCCCGTCAGGGCAGGAATGTAGGTTCCACTGGCAGCTGTCATGGCATTGATGCGCTGCTCACTGCCATTGTATGTCACGCTGTAGCCTCCCAGAGCCGTGCTGGATTGGATCCCTGTCCGTGTTTGATCCGCAAGATCAACCAGACTGGTGGTCAAGGTCGTGATGGATTGGTGCTGGGCTTGCGAGCACAGCACGCCAGAAAGAAAAACCACCATTCCCCATCTCCATGACCGGGCAAATAACGCATTTGGTTGCACGGGTGAAACTAAAATCCGATGTGCGGGATCTGGTCAAGAAAGATCTCTACGAAATACCGCTGAATGCTCGCCCACGGTCTCTCGTTCTTGATGCTTGCCCTTCCGGTCTCCCAGGAATAACATCGGATCCATGGAGGCGGCGCTGGAAAATTTCTCCAGGTTGATCAGAGAGTGGCGGTGTTCCAAGACTCTGAAGATCAGCGCAGTCGCTCAGGAATTGGGGGTGGCAACATCCACATGGGGACACTGGGAGGAGGCCCGTCGCTTTCCCTCGTTGGATAACTTGGTTCTACTTTCCAAATACACAAAAATACCAATCCAACATTTCCTCTGCCCGAACCACACACGTTGTCCGTTTTGCAGCAGAGCGTCTTTTCCCCGTGCCAACAAAAGTTGACAATCAAAGGTTGATTGGTGAAGCCCCCCCCTGAAAACCATGTTTGCGCCCGGAGCTGTCGCTGATGCAACTGCCGCATACCTTGGCGCGCGGTGTGTTATCCAGGCTGGCCTTATGTTCTATCCATTAGTTGGACTCGGTGGGCTTGGCCTCCGTTGGCTTGGATTCAGCCGGTTTGTTTTCCTCTCCGGGGACATACTTGGTCGCACCCGGAATATGGAAAAACTTTGTGATGATGCCTGCTGCGCGCAGATCATCGAATGATTTGGGTCCGGAACCCTTGGTGGGGTCCGTGCGCCACGGCCACTCGTTGCTGTTGAGTGGAACAAGCGGAGGCAGAACTGCGGTTTTGCCGCGCTTTTTCATTTCATCCGCGATGAATTTGCGACCATCCCATCCCAGAAGTTCGGTATCCATGATGCGATCGGTGTTAAAAAAGACTGTGGAGAGGGTGCGGTCAGCAATCGTGTGGCTAAAAACATTGAGCATCTCCTCCGGAGTGGTTTGAAAGTTCGTTGTTTCAATCATCATCAATCGCTCATTGATGGCTTCCTCGCCAAAATATTGCGCCATGACGCTGAACAGAATGTTGTTCTGACGGGTCACATAGATGGAATTGGTCAGACCGTAAGTGTTATCCCAGTCATCTCCGAGAAGGGCTTTCCATTCATCCAGAACTTTGCACCAATGTTCCACCTGAACCCGTGAGCACATGATGGTCAGGCCACCTTCCTCGGTTTCCATATCACGGCAAAATTCCTGCAGCGCGGCGTAAGTGAATGTCCCGTCCTTCAGCGCGGCATCGGAGAAGGCAATCAGTTTATCCAACGTGGTCTTGAACAATTGCCTGTCTTCCGGCTTCACATCCAGATCGGGCAGGGATTCCCGGGCGATGTCCGCACGGGTGCGGAATGATCTCAGAGGACCTTGCCATGCGGTGTTCGCTTTGGGATCGAGGCTGTAGGGGGCAAGGATCTCGTAAACAGCCATGGGTGCGTGGCCAATGGATTTGGCGAGTTCATAGAGGGGAGGCGTTGGAGCCTCGATGGGGGGCTGTCCCGCACGATAAAGAATGAAGCGACCGCCTTTCCCGGTGAAGAGACCCATGATGAGATTGCTCTTCTGCAGGAAGTTTTGTTGGAAAATCGCCAGAGCGTTTTTGTAAACACCCATCATCTCGGTGTTGAGGGCATACACATTGCGTGCGGCGATCTGCGCTTTTGTGTCGGGAGTCGGGTCCGCCACGTATTTTACCAGCGAGGCAGGGGGCTCTGTCGGAGGTGGAGATGCTGGATCTTGTGCAAGAGTCGGGCAAGCGAGGCAACTGTATGCAATCAGCGCCGTCATCGGGAGGGTGGATTTCATCGGTCATGCTTAACACTCCCTCCCGATGCCGCAAGGAAGAATGTGTTTTTTTCAGCCAGAGCTTTCTAATCTTGAACCGCGGCATTCTCAGGGGTAATTGAATGATGCATCGAATGCCATGACATCAACCTCGCCGGCATTCGTATCCTCGCACCGAACTTACCGGATATTCATCCGGGTTAACTCGAACGACAAACCCAAGTATCCCCGAACACACACTCCGGCAGGCACAAATCATGGACCTTAACACCATCACGGAAATCCAGCGGCCCGCCCGCTTGGAGGAAGTCAAAGATTGGCAGAGCGGCTGCGCCTGGCTGGCGGGCGGCACCTGGCTTTTCTCCGAGCCACAAATCAGCACCCACACGTTGATTGATCTTGAAACACTGGCATGGCCATCACTCACCGCATCGCCGGAGGGACTTGAAATTGCAGCGACTTGCAAGGTGGTGGATCTTGACCGCTTTTTTGCACCGCCCGAATGGATCGCCTCGCCATTGTTCAGCGAATGCTGCCACTCCTTCCTCGCCTCCTTCAAAATCTGGAACGAGGCCAGTGTCGGAGGCAACCTCATCATGTCCCTGCCCGCAGGCCCCATGATCTCGCTAACCTCTGCCCTTGAGGGTGTTTGCACTCTTTGGCCACGAAATGGTCAGCCCCGGGAAATCCCCGTGGTGGATTTTGTTACCGGGAACCACCAAAATGTCCTTGGACCGGGCGAGTTGCTGCGATCGATTTTTTTGCCTGCCCACGCGCTCCGCAAGAAATACGCGTTCCGCCGGTTCACACTTACCCACCTCGGCCGCTCGGAGACCCTGATTATCGGGACACTTTGCCCTGAGCATGGGGAGTTTCTCATCACAATCACCGCCTCAACCTTGCGACCACGGCAATTTCGTTTTGAAGGTCTGCCTTCCACCGCAGAATTGCGGGGGGCCATCGACTCCATTTCACTCGCCGAATACCTTGCAGACACGCATGGCACACCAGCGCACCGCCAACACCTCACCTATTATTTTGCGGAGCAGATCCGCAAGGAACTTTCTGCCTGATAACCCCCATGAGCTACAAAATTAACGGCAGGACGTTTGAGGAGAAACCAAGGCCTGGTCAATGTTTGCGCACGTTTGCGCGGGATCTCGGGTGGTTTGGAGTTAAGAAGGGTTGCGATGCCGGCGATTGCGGGGCGTGCACAGTCTGGCTCGACGGGAAGCCGGTTCACAGTTGTCTTGTGCCCGCTTTTCGAGCGGAGGGCCGCGAAGTCACAACGATTGAGGGCTTGGCTTGCCAGGGCCATCTTCATCCGATGCAGCAGGCGTTTCTCGATGCGCAGGCCTTTCAGTGTGGGTTCTGTGCGGCGGGGATGATCATGACTTCCGCGAGCCTGAACGATGAAGAGAAAAAAGATCTACCCTTCCGTCTCAAGGGCAACCTTTGCCGCTGCACGGGCTATCACGCGATCGAAGACGCCCTGAATGGTATCGCGTCTGTTGAAGAAGACCGTCCGGGTCATGCCTGTGGCTCCAGTTTGCAAAGCCCGTTGGCGCACGCGATTGTGACTGGCACCGCCCGCTACACGGCGGATGTCCAAATGGAGGGAATGCTCCATCTTAAGGTGCTGCGCTCACCCCATGCGCACGCAAAGATCCTCGCAATCCGCACAGAAAAAGCCCGCGCCGTTCCCGGCGTTCATGCGGTGTTCACGCACGAAGATGTGCCGAAGCGGCCATACACGTCAGCTTTGCATGACGATTATCGTGTCGATCCCGATGACACCTATATCCTTGATAATGTTGCCCGGTTTGTGGGACAGCGCGTGGCGGCCGTGGTGGCGGAATCCGAAGGTGCAGCGGAGGAAGCCTGCCGGTTGATCGAAGTGGATTACGAAGTTCTTCCCGCGGTCTTTGATCCCGAGGAAGCCATGCATGACGGCGCTCCGGTTCTTCACAACAAAGAATTTTCTTCGCGGATTCAGAACGCCAAAAAGAACATCTTTCTCCAGATTGAGAGCGAATACGGAAACGTGGCGCAAGGATTTGCCGAGGCTGATGTCACGGTGGAGGGCACCTATGAAAGCCAAAAGGTTTCGCATGCCCACTTGGAGACCCATATTGCGATTGCCTCACAAACTGAAGACGGGCGAATCCACGTGCGCTCAAGCTCGCAGGCCCCCTTCCAGGTCCGGGCCAAGCTGGCCTATCTGTTCGCGATCCCGCTTGAGCGCGTCCATGTTTACACCGAGCGCGTCGGCGGCGGATTCGGCGGAAAACAGGAAATGCTTTGCGAAGAATTGTGTGTGCTGGCCATGCTAAAAACCGGTCGTCCGGTGAAATGGGAGTTCACCCGCGAAGAGGAATTTATTGCCGGAGTCTCGCGTCATCCCATGAAGACGACCATCAAAGTCGGGGCCAAAAGGGATGGCACTCTCACCGCGTTTCAACTGCGGGTGGTTTCTGCCACAGGCGCCTACGGCAACCACGGGGGAGAAACCCTGGCGGCCTCACTAAGTCAGTCGCTCCAAATCTACCGCTGCCCAAACATGCAGGGCACCGGCTATGCGGTTTATACAAACATCCCCCCATCGGGGGCGTTCCGTGGTTACGGCTCCTCGCAAACCGTTTTTGCCGTGGAGTCCGTCATGGGTGAACTGGCCCTGGAGCTCGGTATGGACCTCATGGCTTTGCAGCGGAAAAACGTGGTGGTTCCAGGCGATGCTGTGCACAGCATCTGGGAGGGGCCCTCGGATGCCGAGATGGGAAGTTATGGTTTGGATCAGTGCATGGATTTTGTCGAGAATGCCCTGGCCAGCGGGCGGGGCGAAGCGAAGCCGGATGGGGACGAATGGCTCGAAGGCAAGGGCCACGCGATCCACATGCATGACTGCATTCCGCCCACAGAGCAACGTTCGGAAGCGCACATCAATCTGCGTGCGGACGGAACGTACTACCTCACAAACGGGGTCACCGAGATGGGAAACGGAACCATCACCTCCATGCGCCAAGTGGCTGCCTCGATTTTAAATACCACCGCCAGCCGAGTGGAACTTGTCATCGCAGATACGGACAAAACCGCCTATGACACCGGCACGTTTTCCAGCGTTGGGACGAGTGTCTCCTGCAAAGCCGCGAGCCTCGCAGCGGAAAATCTGCGGAACAATATTCTCAAAGTTGCCAGCGAATACACGGCCACTCCTGTTGAAGAATGCCAACTCGTGGACGATGCCATCCAATGCGGCTCCCGCAGGGTTCCCCTGACGGAACTTTTTG
>JBGSPC010000156.1:0-13107 GCA_041738805.1 Terrimicrobiaceae bacterium
ACAAACCGCCGGATACATCAATCATCCCGAAGGATCCGCGCCTCTCTTCTGCTCTCGGTTTTAAATCTCGGATACGCGACAATAAAGTTGCGACAGATGAACTTTGCCTATTGACAAAAATGCAACCATATCAACGTCCCCGATGAGGTATCCCTGCTTGCTTCTGGCACCAAAGCCTGCTCCGCAGGCGACGTGCCAGAAGTGCCGAAGGCACAGGGATTAACTCCATCGGCCCGTTCGACCTATTTGTTTTTTTCCACTTCAACGTTGAAGCCATTGTTGTATTCTCCGAGAACAAAATACGGCGTAATCGCATCAGCGCTTTCATCATAATGATATTTAACCAAATACAAATCACTCTTTCGGTCATCACCAACCTGAATAGACATGACCAAACCGACGAGGCAATCCCCAATAGCTCTCTCGCTGGACAACATGGATAGATGGTTTTCATCCTTGCCTACAGCTTGCGACAAATACGTGTCAGGATACTTGTCATCAGTCTTTGGTCCTATGTATAGATATCCATGCAGTGGATGCTTGCCGCCCGACTCGATGAATGCCTTCTCGGCTATAATCTTAGAATAACGTGAGGTTCCATTTCCGAGATTCGTGGAAACGAGGCTTGCATCCCAGTGGTTCAGATATACTCCTTTATCAGTTTTGTTCTCAAGAAACACGGTAAAGTAAAACCCGGCCTTGTTCTTGTGAGACTGCTTGAAAAGTGGATCAACCTTGAGAGAGATTCCGGGAAAGACCTCGAAGGAAAAGTCCTTTGGTTGTGGCTTCGAGCAGCCTGCAAGGACGACAATCACGATCAAGTATTGTGCTACGAATCTCATTATCTATTCGAACAGTATTATTGAGCCGCACGCGGCAATTGTAGGAGATATGCCGCACGTTGTATAACTCCTACAAATGCCGCACTGAAAGGCAGAGTTCGTCCATGGCGTTTCATCGGGCGTTTTTAGCCGCACGGAAACCCCAGTTCAAGAATATTGGGGATATCAGTCAGGTCATGCGGTTGAGCGAGATCTAGAGGGCTTGGGCACCCCGTATCTGGGCGCTTTAACACGTGGAGGAGTGAGTTCACGCGGTCGGGATGATCGTGCCCCTTGGCTTTTTGATGCCGGCCCCGCAGTCGCGGGGCCAGCGGTCCCAGGGGTCATCCGTGGATAACTTCCTCTGGTTCTTCGTTTCCTTTGTCGTCTTCTGTTTGCATTTTTCGCCGTGAAAGAAATTCGTTCCGAGTTCCGAAATTCACTACGAAGATCAGCGTATCTCTGAGATCGCTGGCTCCTCTCCATGGACTAGCGATTGACTCACGGGGCCGACTCCGTCAGCTTGTTGCCCTTGTGATCCGACTGAAATACCATGCTCCGGGCACTCCACCGGCGACACTCCTTCCCATGGTCGGCACGGAGAGCACCCCCTCGACGCTGTCTTTGGTTCAATATGACGTGGAAGGGATTCTGGAAACCCAGTTGGATTCCTTTGAGGAGATGGAACAGCGGTTTGATCCGGAAAAAGTGAATTGGATCAATGTCGATGGGTTGGGGGATGTTGAGCTTCTGAAAAAGCTCGCTGTGCGGTTTCACATCCATCCGCTTTGCATCGAGGATGTTTTAAACACCACGCAGCGCCCCAAGGCCGAGCAGTTCGAGGATCATATTTTTATTGTGAGCGAGATGATTTATTTTGAGGAGGACGGGCAGGTTGCTGTTGAGCAAGTCAGTATGTTTCTCGGAAAAAACTACCTGCTCACGATCCAGGAAGAGCCAGGTCATGATGTCTACGAGCAAGTGCGGGCGAGATTGCGAGCCGGCGGCGGGTATGCCCGCAAGATGAAAGCTGATTACCTGGCATATGCCTTGCTGGATGCCACAGTGGATCAATATTTTCCCATTCTGGAAAGTGTCGGTGATTCCATTGAGGACGTGGAAGACGAACTGATGGAAAAGCCCAGCAAAAAAACGCTTCACCGGCTTTACGACAACAAACGGCTGCTCCTGCAACTCCGCAAAGCGGCCTGGCCGCAGCGTGAAATCTTCAGCTCTCTCGTGAGGGAAGATGTCGAATTGATCAACAAAGAGACGCGGGTTTTCCTCCGGGATTGTTATGACCACAGCACCCAGATTATTGACCTCATTGAAAGCTACCGCGACCTCGCGGCCGGACTCATGGATGTTTATCTGTCGAGTCTGGGTTTTCGCACGAACGAGATCATGCGGGTGCTCACGCTGGTCTCGGTCTTTTTTATGCCGCTGACTTTTCTGGCCGGCATTTACGGCATGAATTTTAACACGGACAAACCATGGAACATGCCCGAACTGAACTGGCCGTTCGGATATTTGTTTTTCTGGGGGATTAGTTTGATGATTGTGCTCGGGATGTTCGTGTTTTTTCGAAGGAAACGTTGGTTATGAAGCCGGTTCTGATTCTAACTGCCGCGTTCGGCGAGGGGCACAATGCGGCAGCCAGAAATCTTCAAGCCGCGCTTTTGGCCCAGGCCCCGGATCTGAACGCTCCCATCCATGATGTCTTTCAAGAAGCTTACGGAGGATGGAACGAGTTCAGCAAAAAAATCTATCTATCCGCCATTAACCACACACCGCTGCTTTGGTCAGCGTGTTTTCGACTCTTGGATGAGACGCCATTTGTGAAATGGCATATTGGCATTTACCAGGCGGCAGCAAGGCGGCTCGACGCGCTGATCTCCGAACTGCGGCCCGGCGTCATTGTTTCCACGTATCCGGGCTGCAATCATCTGCTGGATTATGTGTGTCGCAAGCGCCTCCGGAGGGCCTTCCAAACCACGACAGTGATCACCGACTCTCTCACCATCAATGCGGCGTGGCTTACGGCCCATGCGGATGCCTTTATCGTGCCAAACGAAGCAACCGCGCAGGTGCTTTTGAGTCGCGGATTTTCTGCAGAAAAGGTCCATGCCTTCGGGTTTCCTGTGCCTGGCGTTTTTGCGGAGCTTGCCAAAAATCCCGTGCCGCGCCCCGTCCCCGGGGATCCGTGGAAAGTCCTTTATATGGTCAACTCCGGAGAGCATTTGGCCTGCGAAATTGTCAGGGCCTTGCTTGCGATTGACAATCTGGAGATCACCGTGACGGTTGGCAAAAATGAGGCCTTGGCCCGGCGTTTGCAGGCCCTCGCCAGTGAACTCACCAAACCTCTCCGGGTGCTGGGATGGACACCGGACATGCCACGTCTTATGGCGGAGAGCCACTTCCTGATTGGCAAGGCGGGCGGCGCCACCGTCCAGGAATGCCTTGCCGCCGGGACTCCCATGATTTTTACGCAGGTGGTCCCCGGTCAGGAGGAGGGCAATGCCCGTTTGGTTCTTGAGCACGGAGCTGGATTTTTTGGAAGATCTGCCACTGAAACAGCCTCCTTGGTTCGAGAGAGCCTCAGCGGAGATGGTGAGTGCTGGAAGGCTATGGCCGCTTCGGCACGGGCCTTGGGAAACCCCGGCGCCTCCGCAAGGCTGGCAGATTTTATTCTCAAACAAAACCCATGAAAATCACGGCTGCCATCTTCGACATTGGAAATGTTCTGCTTCTCTTTGACTACATGAAAGCCGCCAACCGGCTGGTCTCCGAAAACCAACCCGCGATTCCACCGGACCGCGCGAAGGTTGTTGCCGCGAAAGAACAGTTGGAGCTTGGCAGGATTGACCGCAGCGAATTCCTGCGCCGCGTGCGACCGCTCTTTAATCACAATGGTCCGGAAGAGGATTTTTTGGCGATTTGGGAAGACATCTTCGCTCCCAACAGCCCGATGCATGACTTGGTGGAGGAACTGGCCGCGCGCATGCCGGTTTATCTCCTCTCCAACATCAGCGACATTCATCGCGAGTCCGTTCATCGCGATTATCCGGTCTTCCGTCATTTCCAGTCTGGAATTTATTCGTACGAAGTGGGATTGCTGAAACCCGATCCTGCCATTTATGAGGTGACAGCCAAACGTTTGAACGTGATCCCCGGATCAACGCTTTTTATTGATGACATGGCGGAGAACATCGCTGCGGCAGAGGTCGCAGGGTTTTGCTGTGTGCATTACTCCCACACCGAGCACGAGAAGGCCATGGAGAAAATCCGGTGGTTTTTGGCGCAGTAAAAACCGCACAGAAGCGTCACATTTCTTCCAGGGTCTTGCCTTTGGTTTCCTGCACGAACCATGCCACAAAGAAGATCGAGGCCAGTGCAAAGGCGGTGTAGATCCCGTACGATCCACCCAGCCCGATTGCCGCAAGGAAGATCGGAAATGTCATTGTGATGGCAAAGTTCGTGAACCATTGAACGAAGCCGCTGATGGAGAGGGCTGCTCCTCGAAATTGGTTTTTGAACATTTCGCCGAGCATCACCCACATCACCGGCCCCCAGGAAACCCCGAAGAAAAACACATAAACATTGGCCGCGACGAGAGCGACCGGTCCTGCGGACCCGGAGAGTTTGAGAGCCCCTCCCTCTGCAACGCCTGATGTGCCGAAGATGAAGGCCAACGTTCCAAGCGCAACCGTCATTCCGATCGAGCCTGCAATCAGCAGTGGCTTGCGGCCCAACTTATCGATCAGCGACATGGCCACCACGGTAGATCCAATATTCACAGCCCCGGTGATCACGTTGATTAACAAAGCATCTGCTTCGGAAAATCCTGCCGCCTGCCAGAGCACAGCTCCGTAATAAAAGACCACATTGATTCCCACAAGTTGCTGAAAAGAAGCGAGACCAATGCCGACCCAAAGAACCGGGTGAATGCGGCCTGCTTTTTTATCAAAGAGGTCGCTCATGCGGGGCTTGTGATCCTGGTCCATGGTAGCCTTGATCTCAGCAATCTTAGCCGGAGCATCTTCGTGACGATTCAGTCGGGACAAGACCCTCTCCGCCAGGCTGTGTTTCCCGGCAGCAACCAAATACCTCGGCGACTCGGGGATAGCCAGCAACGACAGAAAAAATACCAGCGCCGGAACAAGCTCCGCCCAAAACATCCATTGCCAGGCTTCATATCCAAACCAAAAGGGATTCGACGCACCACCGGCACTTTCGGCGATAATAAAATTGCTCAGAAACGCAAAAAACAAACCAAGCACAATCGCCAGTTGTTGGAGGGAGGCCAATCTGCCGCGGATGGCAGCCGGGGCGATTTCGCTGATGTAAGCCGGACAGATCACACTGGCGGCCCCCACGGCCAACCCACCAAGCACCCGGTAAACAATAAATTCCCCGGAGGATGCCGCAATGCCTGAGCCCCAGGCACTGATGGCAAATAGCACGGCCGTGCCCAGCATAACGGTCCTGCGACCATACTTATCAGAAAGCGTTCCCGACAGAAACGCCCCCGCCGCACAGCCAAGCAACATGGACGCAACATTAAAACCGGTGTTCAGAGAGGAGGAGTCGAAGGACTTTTGCAGGGCATCAACGGTCCCGTTGATGACTCCACTGTCAAAACCAAACAGAAACCCGCCTATGGCGGCAACAATGGAGAGAAGGATAATTTGAAACGAATTCGCGGCAGGGGGATTACTCATTAGGAGGGGGAAGTTCGCTTGTCAGTGTCTCAAATTAAAAAAAAACTGCAATGACGGTCTTGTGGCGGTTGCCTCCCCGGCAAGTGCGGTGCCCCCCAATGATGGTTGGGCTGGGCAGTCCCTTGTCTCTTAGGCATTCAATGAAATCCTGGTGGTTTCACCAACGAGGCGACTATCACCCGGCCAGGTCCCGGGATTTGTAATACTCCACTTGCCCGGCCCCGGCAAATGCCTGCACGCGATTCGCAAGGTTGCTCAGGTCTTCGTTTGAAAGTTTACGAAAGCGTTCGATGATCGCCACTTTGTCTTTCAGGAATTCCGGCTTTTCCGCCCCGGTGATCAACACCGACACCGGCTGGGCCAAGGCAAAGTGGACACAATCCTCCAAAGAAAGATGGCCGGGGACGATCGGATCGTCGGTTGTCCACGTGACCTTCGTGTTGACTTGCTTCTCCGAAAAAAAGCGGCCATCCGCAAGGGTCTTCATCGCCAATATCCCGTAACCTGCTTTCTCTGCGGCGGGAATGACCTGATTTATAAAACTGTGCTTGCTCACCGCATCCACCGGATTCACTGGAAATTGGCACGCCGCAAATGCATCCCCGGCAAGTTCGATCATCCGGAGGTGGGCATAGGGACTGCTGTGACCGGTGAATCCCAGATGCCGGACCAGTCCTTTGTCACGGGCCTTGAGTGCCACGTCCAAAACCCCGGCACTGAGCCGTTTTTCCACATCCTCCGGGGACTGCAGCGCATGAATTTGCCAGAGATCAATGCGATCCGTCTTCAGTCGGCGCAGAGAATCCTCCAACTGCGTTTGAGCCAATGCCGCCGATTCCGCCGTTGACTTTGTCATCAAAAAAATCTCATCCCGATATTTTGGGGTGAGATAAGTGCCATAACGCTCCTCGCTGGTTCCGGGACCATAACTTTCGGCGGTGTCAAAAAACCGGACACCCGCTTCCAAAGCCGCTTCAATCGTTGCTTGGGCCAGCTCCAGAGTGGTCCAGCCAATATGAAAACCTCCCAAGCCGAGGATCGTAACCGACTCTCCGGTTTTGCCCAAAAGCCTCTTCGGCAAAACGTTTCCAATCTTGTCCGGGGCGGCTTTCAAAAGCGAAGGAGGCAACGCAAGCGTCAAACCAGCCACCGAAACATTTCTCAGAAAATTCCGGCGGTTCATAAGATCCACACAACCCCCCTTTGACGGTTTCCACAAGCCGAAATCCAGAAAAATCCCGGCCATGAAGATGCGTCATTTTCACTGGGGCCATGTGATGACGGGTTAGGTTTATTTTTTATTTTTTTTAAAAAAGGGGTTGACGGAAAAATAATCACATGATTGATAGTCCGCATGTGGTTTATTAAGAATACCAATTCTTGCATTCCACACTTCCCCATCCCCCTATGAAAAAAAACCTTGCCTCAAGTTTGGCAGCGTTGGCTCTTTTGGGTCTGACGTCTGCGGTAACCCCGATCCACGCTGCCACGTATTACGTGGACTATAAAGATGGTTCGGACAGTAACAATGGAACCACGCCCGGCACCGCATTCAAACGATCCCCGGGTGATAATTTTGCAACGGGGGCGGCTCTGGCCACAACCCTTGCGGCAGGTGATGTCGTGATTTTTAAGGGAGGCGTGGAATACCCGGTTGAGTTGATCCTGAAGTGGAGTGGGAGCCCCGGAAATCCAATCATTTTGGACGGCAACACAGCAGGCACCTTTGGAACGGGCAAGGCGATATTCACAGGGGCCGATCATGTGACCTCATGGGTCCCCTGCACCTCATCCGCCGATGCGGGGGGAGCGACCGATTGGCAGAACTGCTACAAGGCGGTGCGATCCACGCCATGGTCCGATGATCCTTTCATGGTGAATCTCTTCTACGACGGAAACCGGGGCGTGGTCGCCAGATCACCGGATGCGGAGAATCCCCTGTATTGGGATGCTGCGGATGTCGATTATGCTCCGCTGACGACATCTGAGATCACAGACACAACCGTCACGTTCCCCGACGGATTCTCACCGGATCCTTTGCCAGGTCAGACTTGGCCTGAAGCCTGGGTTGCCACGAGAAATACTTCAAACCTGATCACCATACGACGTGTAGTATCGACATCCCCGGATGGAGAAGTTCTAACGCTCTCCAAGACTTCCGTCCCGCGAGATGCGCTAAACAGCTTCGTGCTCTTCAACGATGGACGTCTTCTTACCCAGCGGGGGGAATACATTCTGACGGAGGATTCGACATACGGACCCCGCACGAAGATCGTGTTTTACGCCGGGCCCGGCGGTGCGGCTCCTCTGGATGCGCTGGTGTCGCAGAAACGGAATACCGGGACTTTGGAAAGTCGGTTGGGTCTCGATATCAACGAGATGAGTCATTACGTGGTCCGCGGGATCATTTTTACCAATTATGCCGGTGGGATGTCCGGTAATGCCCGCAATGGCTGCGGGATCGCAAATTTCTCGAAAACAAGTGCTCGCGACACCACGGATATTGTGATCCGGAACTGCACCGTTCAAAATTGCCAGAACCTTACGAAGTCGGGTGCCATCAGGTTCGACACAGGAACAGAGATCACCATCGATTCCTGCACGATCGTCGAGAATCCGGGCAATCGCGGCATCACCATGTCTTCCAGCAACAGCGTGATTTCCAACAACCTGGTAGTGCGAGGGGGAGGGACGGGCATCTTCACGGCCCTGGCTGACAATGTTCAGATCATCAACAATGAAATTATCGACAACTCGGGCCTGCATGGGAATGGCATCTCAGTCTATAACAACTCCAGCAATGTTCTTGTGGCGAGGAACTATGTCATCGATAGCAACTTTGCACTGACAATTCAGGCCTCTTCCAATGTGGATGTGGCCTATAACGTGTTCAAGCACCCGGCGACCGAGACAGGGCCTGCTGTTGAACTCTACAACAATCCTGACACCCAGCCGGAGTCCTCGAATATCCGGTTCCGAAACAACGTGATCCTCGGGGAGACCAGGAAAAGCTTCAAGGTGGACCCTCCATTCACTGCTGGCTTGGTTGTGGAGAACAACATCATCGACGGCAGCGTCGTTCCCATCAGCAAGATCACGACGATGAATAACAACTTGTTTCTCTCGAAGTATTCCGCCTCCGGCGGGACATACATCGGCCCCACAGATCATTATGTGGCCGGGGAGCCGCGTCCCTTCGTGGATGAAGCCGCTGGTGATTTCCGGATCGTTTCGACATCCTGGGCCGTTGACAATGGAGTGGCCTGGACGTTTGCCGGCGGAGATCTGGCAGGTTCTCCGATTGTCGGGGTCCGCGATGTGGGAGCCTTTGAATATTTGCCAAGCTTTGTCTTCGGAGGTGGCAAAGGGCACTCCGTGGCTCTGAAGGACGATGGCACCATTTGGACCTGGGGCAGCAACACCAAGGGACAACTCGGCAGTGGAGGAGCCATCCCGGGAACCAACACAAAAGTTCCTGGCCAATTGACGACCATCAGCGGAGCGATCGCTGTCAGCGGTGGCTTTGAACACACCGTCGCACTGATGCCTGATGGCACCGTCTGGACCTGGGGAGCGAACTCCTACGGCCAGCTCGGAGACGGCACGACAACCGACAGTTCGAGCCCCGTCCAAGTCGCATCTCTCACCGATGTTGTCAGCGTAGCCTCAGGCTCCTATCACAATCTGGCTTTGAAGGCCGATGGAACCCTGTGGGCCTGGGGACGTAACAATTTGAATCAAATCATGTCAGGTGGTGGCAATAAGCTGACCCCGGTTCAACTTGGCATCACCAACGTCTCAGGACTCGCTCCCGGCGCCAATCATAGCATTGTCTTGAAAACAGATAACACAGTGTGGGGTTGGGGGTATAACACCTCCGGACAACTGGGCAATGGCAGCACGACGAACGCGTCTTCGCCTGTGCAGGTCACAGGCTTGTCGAATATCGCCTCGGTGGCGGCAGGAGGCTCCCACTCCGTGGCCATCAGCAAAACCGGGACAATTTATACCTGGGGGCAGAACACCAACGGTCAGTTGGGTGATGGCACAACAACAAACCGGAACACGGCTTACGCCTTGACCGGCCTCACCAATGGAGCAAAAGCTGTTTGTGGTCTGACCTACACCAAGATCCTGACCGCCTCGGGCGATGTCTGGGGTTGCGGATCAAACGCCCAGGCACAAATCGGAGTTGGAGTGACCGGAGGGAACTACACGTCTCCAGTTCAAATCACCGGCTTAAGCGGGATCCTGGATATCGGCACCGGTGATCACCACGGTCTGCACCGCAGAGCGGATGGAACGGTCGCCTCGGTGGGCTACAACTTGAATGGTCAGTTGGGAGACAATTCCACCACCACCCGCTCGACGCCTGTCTCCGCTGGCACCCTTGATCTTGACGCTGACTAAGACCCCCCCCAAAAGTCTGTAACAAAGGAACCGCCCCCTCGAAGACCCTGCAGTTTGGGACACCAACTCCCAACCGGCTGGAATCTTTGAGGCGGGCGGTTCCATTGTTCCCTATGAGATCTCTTCCCACTATGAAAACTGACTCACCATCCCTCCGGCGCGCTCTTGGCGGCCTTGCTCTTTGTGGCATGTTCATGACAAGCCCCCTGACCGCAGCAATCTACCATGTGGATTATGAGGGGGGCGACGATTCAAAATCGGGAACGACGCCACGGGAAGCCTGGAAGCATGCCCCCGGGGATTTGCAGGCCAAAGGCAACCCCGCATCCTTATCGCTTGGTGCCGGGGACGTGGTACGGTTCAAGGGAGGGGTCGTTTACTGCGGAGCGATTCAGGTGAAAGCCTCCGGCGAGGATGGAAAGCCGATTGTTTTTGATGGAAACGGGGATTGGGGCAGCGGGCGGGCCATTCTTGATGGAGGGATTCCTGTGACGGGATGGAAACGTTGTGCGTCCGCTGACGAGGCCGGAGGGAATCCCCGCTGGGCAGATATTTTCTACACGGATGTCCCCCGCCCGAAAGATTACACCAAGCTCAACCTGACGAGCCCGCATGCCGCCCTCCCTATTGCCCAGCACCCCAATCCAAAAGATTTTTTCTGGCAGGAAGACCGGACAAATTTTTTGGTGGCCAAGGCTCCCTTAGTTGCTGAAGGGGCTCCCCGGATCGCAGCCGGGGAAGGGACCCGGGAAAAAAGAGAGAGACCCCTGACCAACCTCATCCTTGGCAGCGGCAGAACCAGGCTGGCAGTGGTGGATCCGCTGCCCGGGGGGTCCTTCACACTCACGCTGGAGCAACCGGCGGAAATTGTAGCCATCGGCCTCGCCCCACAGCCCAAATATGCTGCCGTCAAAGAGGTTGCCTTTTTTGGAGATGGCAAGGAACTGCTCCGTGCCGAAGTCGCCAAGGGAGACGACAAATTACAAAGGTTCGAATTGCCTTCCCCCGTCACGATCACCAGCCTGACCGTGAAGCTGCTTTCGGCGCATGAGGGCGAGGAAGCCAAATTCACGGTGTTGCGACAGATTGCCGCCTTTGATCGCAAAGGGAACGACCTTTTTCAAACCCCTGAATCCATGACGCTCAAGGATCCTGTGAATCTTAATGCAAAAGATAAAAACTGGTATGATGGAATGACCTTTGCCTTCCACGGAGGCAACAACCACATCATCTACCTGCCTGTCAAAGGTTTTGATCCTTCCACCGGAACCCTCGAAGTGGCCACAACCGCTGAACGGCAATATCCTGAAACCCGTTACAGCCTTTTCAATTCTGTTCGCCTCATCGACCAGCCCGGAGAATACAGTGTGATGGACACCCCCGATCCCAAGATTTCCCGCGTCCACTTGCTGCCGGCCGAGGTTGAGAATGGGCTGCCGGCCGACATCGCGCAGGCGAAAGAAAGCTACGGATTTGCTCTGGAAGGTGCCAGCCATATCACGGTCCAGGGGTTCCTGATCCGAAGACAAAATGGCTCCGCCTTGAGTGCGAAAGGACCCGGATCCAAGATCAATTTCAGCGATTGCGAAGCGACGCTCGTCCGAGGCACGGTCATTTCCGCCAACAAGATTAACGGGATCCTGATCGACAAATGCCATGTCCACGACAACCCCGGGCACAGCAAGGGCATCGTCCTCCACACCTGCGACGGGGCCATTGTGCGTGATTCCAAACTGGTTCGTAACACGAGCACCGCCCTTGACTACTACGGCTGCAGCAACGGGCATGTTGTGAGCAACACCGTGCTGGAGAACAAAGGTTCTCACGCCAACGGACTCACTTTTTACGTCGGCAACAAAAATATTTTGGTCGAGCGGAATCATGTTGCGCAGGGAAATGTGGCCATCACGTTTCAAGAGGGCGAAAACCTCACGTTCCAAAACAACCTTCTCGACGGGAACGGGGCCAGCACCGTGGTGGGAATCTGGCCTTCCCAGCCCCTCAAGAATGTCCGCATCCTGAATAACACCATTGTCCGCTCAAACCATGATCAGGACTACATGACCGGGCTGTTCTCCAACAGTCGCCGCATCGAAGGCTTGGAGGTTACCAACAACATCATCGACGGCCTCTTCAGCGATCATGGGGTTTTCAAGGAAGGCACGTTCCGGAACAACCTCTACACACGGATCGGCAGAGACCAGGCCCAAGGCCTTCTCGGGAAGGATGAACTGGTCGAAACCAATCTGAAAGCCATCTTTGTCGATCCTGAAAACGGCGACTTCAGGCTGAGCCCCGGCAGCCCGGCAATCGGAGCAGGCACTGATGTCGGAGTTCTCACGAATTTCGAGAACACTCTAAGGCCAGCGGGACCCGTGAACATCGGGGCGTATTAAAGCAATCTCTGTGCTGTTGAACCTTGGGAGCCTTCTCCTTGTTTAGATGTAACCGCTTCGCGGGGTTTATTGGCGGGCATCCCGTGCTGCAAATGCAGGCAAGCGAAATTTGCGCCGATAGTCTCCGGGTGTGACTCGTGTCAATCGCTGGAACAACCGCCGAAAAGAGGAGGCATCTTCGTAGCCGACTTCGAAGCTGATCTGTTCAATGGGAGTAGTCGTTCGTTCCAACCGGCGTTTTGCCTCCTCCACGCGAAGATGCTGCACGTAGCTGATTGGAGGCAGGCCCGTCGCCTGAGAAAAGCGGCGTTTGAGTGGCCTTTCCGCGATCCCCGACCGGCGGACCAATTCTTCAACCGGGTTTGCAATGGAATAGTGAGTTGCTAGCCATTCCTGCAAGCTAAGGACGACGAGATCACCGTGATCTGTGGGTGGCGCAAAAGGAACGTGGGGAGACTGCCCCTCACGATGCCACTGCAGTAGCATAAATCTGGCAATGGCTTGCGCTGCCGTCGGACCAACCTGCCGTGCTACTAAATACAAAACCAAATCGTGCCACGAGGCCGAGGCGCCGGACATAATGATTTCCTGCCGGCTGCCAGTGGCAATTAATGTTTCCTCCAAACGCAACTGCACCTTAGGAAAATTTTTCTCAAACGTCCTTGAATAAGCCCAGTGCATTGTGGCGTCCCGGCCATCCAGCAGGCCGGTTTCAGCGATCAGGAGCACGCCGGAGCAGGCTGAACATAACATGCTGCC
>JBGSPC010000157.1:0-1977 GCA_041738805.1 Terrimicrobiaceae bacterium
GCCGGCCAGAGATCGAGATCCAGGGATGACCTTCCGGCGTTGCCGATGAAGATCAGACGACCCTCGGACCGCAACGAGGCGAGAGATGCCTTCAATGTGGACCCCACCGAATCCACCACCAGGTCCACCCCCCGTCCTCCAGTCAACCGCAAGACTTCCTCAGGCACGTTTGTTTTGCGGTGATCGATCGAATAGGTAAGTCCGAGCTTCGCCAAACATTCTGCGCGGTCTGGTCCCGAGACCGTTGCAATCACCGTCGCACCGATTCTGTAGGCCAGCTGGATCGCGGCGACGCCGACGCCGCCGGCACCGCCCTGAACCAGGACCGTTTCTCCTTCTACCAACCCACCTTGCGTGACAAGAGAATGAAAGGCCGTGCCGAACGAGATTGGAAGAGCGGCCGCAGCGTCCATATCCAGAGCTTGCGGGACGATCCAGGTCCTGCTCGCCTTGACGGCGCGCAAAGCAGCATGTGATCCGCTCATGTCGAAGCTCGTGACCTTCTGGCCCACGAAGCGGTCCTGAACTTCTGGACCGACGGCAATGATCTCTCCGGCTGCCGCATAACCAAGAACATGGTCGGATGAGGGTGGCGTCGTCGCTGCCCGATTGATTAGATCACCGCCCTCAACGGATATGGCCTCGACCCTGATCACAACCCCATCGCGCGGACAGGAAGGGTCAGGACTGGTCTTGAAATGCAATACGTCCGGGCCGCCGGGACTACTATAGACGGCTGCTTTCATTGGTTATCCTTCCTTTCCGTCATCCAGGCAACTCCGTCATTTTCGGGTTGGAGCTATAATCAACTCGAGGAGCATCTTGCCCGCACCAACCAAAATTTCTGGTAATCGCAATACTTCAGATTGGACGCTGGGGTTGATGCAACCGATGTTTGAAGTTTGGGACAGTTTAATCAGCGTGTTGGCCTCGACGTAGAAGATTTGATCCACTGCCCGGCAATTCATTTTGGGAGTAATGTCTCCACTTCACGGCAAAGAATCTGTGCTTCGAGCCAGTTGTGCAAGTGCATCTCCTCTGGCTTGGCGGTACTTTGATCAAGATAGGAGGTTGCCTTTCTGAGCCAGAGCTTTGCTGCGTCGTGATTGCCTAGGCCAAGCTGTACCCGCGAAAGCCATACCCAGGTAATGATGTTATGCTCTGGCTTGGTTGAAGATTCGACAGCTTGTTCCAATATCGGAAGCGCCTCCCGATGCTTCCCCTTGCGACAAAGTAGGGCAGCTCGCTGTGTGAGCGACCAATAACTATCGGCGCTTTGGTCCAGTTCTGGTAAGCACATTTCTGAAGCTCTTGCTAATTCCTGAACTGACACTATCCCGAGGGTGCAGGCGCGCGCGACGAGAAATTTCCGTAGTCCGGCACTTTCGCGATGCTCAAGCATAGCAGCGCATTCCTTGCGGTATCCCGACTCATCATCTGACAGCACTCTTGTCGCTGCGCGCTCAAACCATATCTCACTTCTGTTCGCGTAAAAACTATCCAGGGCGTGGGCATAGGATTCCGCCGCGATCGACCACTCTCGCCTTTCGACCGCAGATCGTACGCGGCTCAGGTAAAGCAATTCCAGCGTGTCGTCAGGCATCACAAAATCAGGGATTGCAGACGCAGCTGCGCGCTCTGTGGCAAGGGCCTCCTCCCACTGCTGGCATAGCCCCAGCGAATTGACCAAAAGCACCCAATTCGCAGGCAGTTCCGGCTGGATGACAGTGGCCTTACGAAGCGGCGGAATTGCATCCTTATACTTTCTGCTTGAGTACAATGTCCGCCCGAGTTCGGTCCAACCAACAAAGTGGGCTGGCTTCTGGGCGGTGGCCACTCGTAAATACTCAACAGCTTCGCCAAAATGTTCCTAGCGTCTAAGGGCATGACCAAGTTCGAGGTTGACCCAGAAATCCGCTGGATCACGCAGTTGTGCCGCACGCAAAATCTCAATCGTTGTTGGGTTGGCATTCAGTT